>CAUJKI010000397.1 GCA_963205015.1 Pseudomonadota bacterium | reverse complement strand
GCGATCTCGCGGGCGTTGCCGATCGCGTCGTAGTACTCGTCAAGGGCGAGGTCGTCCACGAAGGACCACCGGCGGCGCTGCTCGCCGATCCGGTGCTCATGCACCGCCACCTCGGAGTTTGAGCCTCGATGCTGTTCATGGACATCGGCGGCCGCGCCGTCGAGTATCGCGTCATTCCGGGCGCCGTCTCGGACCGCCCGCCGCTCGTGTTCCTGCACGAGGGGCTCGGCTGCGCGGCGCTGTGGCGGGATTTCCCGGACAAGGTCGCCCGCGAGCTTGGCGCGCCGGCGCTGATCTACTCCCGCTTCGGCTATGGCCATTCGGCCGGGCTCGGCGGCCCGCGTACGACGCGTTTCATGCACGAGGAGGCGCTCGACGTCCTGCCTGCGCTCCTTGATCAAGCGGGCATCGTGCGTCCCCTTCTCGTCGGCCATTCGGACGGTGCCTCGATCGCGCTCATCCATGCCGCCTCGGCCGGCCGGCCGGTTGCCGGCCTCGCGCTCATGGCGCCCCACATCATGGTCGAGCCCATCTGCGTCGACAGCATCGCACGCATCAGCGCAACCTATGCCGAAGGCCCGCTGCGTGCGCGGCTCGCCCGTTATCACGCGCATGTGGACGATGCCTTCCACGGGTGGGCAGACACCTGGCTCGACCCGGCCTTTCTCGATTGGTCGCTCGAGGCGGAAGCGTGCGCGTTAAGCATACCCACACTTCTCATTCAGGGCCGGGACGACGAATACGGCACCCTGGCGCAAATCAACCGCATCGCCGAGCTGGCCCAGGGCCCGGTCGAGCGGCTGGTGCTCGAGAAGTGCGGGCATTCGCCCCATCGCGACCAGGAGGCTGCCGTGCTGGCCGCCATCGCCAGCTTTGCGGCAAGGCATTTCCCCGGCCGCCCGGCATAGGACCGACCAGGAAGGGCATCATGGCCAGGAACAGGAACGGCAAGACCGCAAGCGCGCCTCGCAAGCCCGGGGACAAGACGGCACTCGCCCGCTTCGATCTCGACGATCCCGTGTTGCCTAAAGCCATCGAGGAAGCCTCGCTCGGAAGCGGCGGCTATCCCTATGACAAGAAGATGAAGCGCGGCGCCTTCGAGGAGGAGCTGAACACACTCCATATTCAGCTCGCAAATTTGCAGAGCTCGATGCGCAGCAGCGGTGAGCGCATCGTGTGCCTCTTCGAAGGCCGCGACTCGGCCGGCAAGGGCACCTGCATCAATCACTTCGTGCGCCATCTCAATCCGCGCCATGCCCGCGTGATCGCGCTGACCAAGCCGACCGAAACGGAGGCCGGTCAATGGTACTTCCAGCGCTACGTGCCGCATCTGCCGCCGGCGGGCGGCATGTCGCTCTTCGACCGCTCCTGGTACAACCGCGCCGGCGTCGAACACGTCATGGGCTTCTGCACCGAGGAGCAGCACGCGGTCTTCCTGCGGGAGGCACCTGAGTTCGAAGCGATGCTCGTGCGGGATGGCATCCGCCTCTTCAAGTTCTATCTGGACATCGGGCGCGAGATGCAGCTCGTGCGCTTTCACGAGCGCCGCCACGATCAACTGAAGCAGTGGAAGATCAGCAATATCGACCTCGCCGCCATGGCTCGCTTCGACAACTACAGCGCCGCCAAGGAAGAGATGTTCCGTTTCACTCACACCGCGACGGCACCGTGGAGCGTGATCCTCGCCAATGACCAGCGTCGTGCCCGCCTCGAGGCGATCCGGTCTGTGCTGCACGCGGTCGACTACGAGGGCAAGGACGCAGAGGCCATAGGAAAGCCCGACACCAACATTGTCGGTGCCGGGCCGAAGTTCTTCATCAGGCGATAGACCGGCCGGACGGAGCGAGCGCCCCGACCGGGCGCGATGTCGGTCAGGCGCTCTCGTTCGAGAGGATGTTGCCGAACATCTCGAAGCTCTCGCCCTTGACCCGCGCCATCTGCACGGACTGGAGCGGATAGAAGTCCGTCGCGCTCGTGTTGACCTTGATGCCCGGCAGGAGCAGCGGCGCTTCGAAGCCCTTGAGGCTCGCGGCCTGCTTCATGACGTTCTCGCGGGTCAGATTGTCGCCGCACTTCTTCAGCACCTCGATCAGCGTGTGCGTGACCGAGTAGCCATAGTTATGCGTGTCGTCCTTGATGTCGGCGCTCGCCATGTACTTCGCCATGAAGGCCTTGAAGGCGATGACGTCCGGCGCGCTGTTGAACTGGGAGTCGTTCACATCCTTGCGGTAGAGCGCGAGCATGACCCCCTGCGACGCCGGCAAGCCGGCGGGACGGAAGACAGAGCCGAACGATGAAGACACGTTATTGAGGTAGTGCGCCGGCTTCCAATCGATCTCCGCCGCCTTCTTGATCGCCTGCGCCGCAAACTTCGGTGTCGTGATGTTGAAGAACACGTTGGCGCCCGTGTTCTTGAGCTGGATCATCTGGCTGTCGACCGTCGGATCGGTGACCTCGTAGGTCGCGAGCTGGGCGATCAGGCTCTTCTTGTCGCCGAGGCCCTGGATGAACCCGTTGTAGTAGTCCTTACCGTAGTCGTCATTCTGCATGAGAATGCCGATCTTCGGTTCCTTAACCGTCGCCAGAATGTGCTTGGCGTAGATGGCGCCCTCGGTCGCGTAGTCGGGCTGCCAGCCCATGGTCCACGGGAACTCCTTAGGCTGACCCCACTTCGATGCTCCCGTGGCAACGAAGAGCTGTGGAACCTTCTTCTGGTTCATGTAGCGGTGGATGGCCGTGTTGGGCGGCGTGCCAAGCGTATTGAACGTCAGCAGCACCTTGTCCTGCTCGACGAGCTTGCGGATCATCTCGACGGTCTTCGGCGGGCTATAGCCGTCGTCGTAGGTGATGAACTCGATCTTGCGGCCGTTGATGCCGCCATTGTCGTTGACCATCTTGAATACGGCTTCGATCGTGCGGCCGATGTTGCCATAGGCTGACGCGTTGCCCGAGTACGGGCCGGAGTGGCCGATCTTGATCGTACTGTCGCTCGCGCCGTCATCGTACTTCTTGCCTTGGGCGATGGCCGGAAAGCCGATCACCTGGGCGGCCGCAATCGCGGAGCCGCCGACCAGAACATCTCTGCGGGTTCTCTTCGTCATGTGCTTCCTCCTTAGAACGGCCTTCTTGTGAACAGGCTCCGTCGTGACGCCCTGCGGCGCCTAAAGCAACTTTGGACCTTAAATGCGACTTGGAACCGGCCCAGGTGTGGGTCGCATTTAAGGTCCACCGCTTTAGCCGGGTCGGATCTTGCGCCATAGAGCAGCAAACCCGCCGGCGAGTCCCATCGGCATCGTGTACATCAGCAGGATCAGCACGATGCCGTAGATCGTCCAGGGTTCGAGCTCGATCGGCATATGCACGGTCTGCGTCACCCACTTGGTTGCTGCATCGGCATACTTCTCGATGAACTGGACGAAGAAACCGCCGATGACCGCGCCGGAGAGCGTCGCGATGCCGCCGATCACGGCACCGACAAGTATAGCGATCGAGAGTTCGAAGCGGAAACTATCCGGCGAGACGAACTCGAAGATGATGGCGTGCAAGGCCCCGGCGAGCCCCACGTAGAGCGCGCTGATGCCGAAGGTGATGGACTTCGTCCGCGCCGAGTTGATGCCCATGGTATCGGCGGCGAGCGGCTGGTCGCGGATCGCCATCATGGCGCGGCCCATGCGGCTGTGGACGATGTTCCGGGCGACGATGAACATCACGACCGCGCAGGCCAGCACCACCAGATAGAGCCATTGATCTGGACTGAGCGGCATGCCGAACGGTGGATCAGGCTTGAAAATGTTGATGCCCTGAACACCGTGCGTGAAAGGCTCGAAGTGGCGATACTTGAGGAATTGCGGGACCGCAATGGCGAGAGCAAACGTTGCGAGCGCCAAGTAGTGCCCTTCGAGCCGCAACGCCGGCCGGCCGAACAAGTAGCCGATGATGAAGCACACGATCATGGCAAGCGGCAGCGTCGCCAGATAGTGCATGTCATAGCGGTCGATCAGGATCGCCGTCACGTAGGCGCCGACGGCGAAGAACGCGCCGTGTCCGAGCGAGATCTGGCCGTTGAACCCGGTCAGCAGATTGAGCCCCAGCACCGCAATCGAATAGACGATCATCAGCGAGAGCTGAAGGAAGTAGAAGTTCGAGATAAGGCCCGTCTGTCCGCCGGTCAGCGGCAGCAGCGCCGCAAAGACGATGCCGAGCCAGATCCACATAGGGACCGCCCTGCGCGCCCCCGGCGCCATTGTTGCCGTGCCGGCTGCCGCCGCCGCTCTCGTCTCTGTCGTCATCGTCGTGGCCATGCTCAGACCCTTTTGACGGTAACGTGCCCGAAGATGCCCGACGGCTTCAGGGTGAGCACCGTGATGACGATCAGGAGCGCCACAGTCAGCTTCTCACCGTTGCCGATGAGATAGAAGCCCGTCGCGCGCTCCAGCATATTCCCGAGATAGGCGACCATATTCTCGAGCACGCCGACGATAAATCCGCCGGCGACCGCGCCACCCGGGCTCGAGATGCCGCCGACGAGCGCACCCGCGAAGCCGTAGAGCAGGATGCC
>CAUJKI010000396.1 GCA_963205015.1 Pseudomonadota bacterium | reverse complement strand
TTTCAAACGACCTTCCCTGCCCGGCCCGTTCCTGTAGTGGACCTTCTGTTCGATATGTCCGGCCCGAACCTACCGGCTGCGAGCCTGGTCCGGCAAATCCGGCGGCCTGCACCTCCCGCCCGATTGCGGGCCAGCCCCTGCCATCCTCGCCTCCGCAGCGCCAGCACATCGAGCTCCGAGGTCCGCAAGAACATGCGTGGCCTCCATCTGCACCATTATTGGGCGCAGAACCTGCTCGAGGCCGAACCGATGCGCCGCGCCCGTTCGCGTCCGCTGTGCTGAACGCCGCGCAGGGCAGCCATCTGGCGCTCGAGCAGGTGTTCTCGCTGATACGCGATGCGGAGACGGGCAGCGCGGCTTCCTGCTCACACGGCGCCCCGCCTACCTCGAGCCGTACAACGCGGCGTTGGCGGACATCGACGTTCAGCTCGCCCGGCTCACGAACCCGTTCGCGGACCGGCCGCAGCAGAGATGGCGCGGCCGATGCTCGAAGCGAAGCAGCACACGTTCACGATTCAACTGCCACAGGAATCGCTTTGGCTCCAAGCCGACGCGTTGCGGCTCGCGCAGGTCGTCGGCAACCTCCTGACCAATGCGGCCAAGTTCACGCCGGCGCGCGGCCGCGTCGAGCTGCATGCCGCTCGCGTCGCCGACGACGTCGTCATACACGTCGTTGACAACGGCATCGGGCTCGCGCTGGCGAAAGGGCTCGTCGAGATGCACGGCGGCACCATCGCTGCGCGCAGCGCGGGCTCCGCGCAGGGCACGGAGCTGATCGTAACCCTGCCGCCCGTTTCCGCCGCGCCTGCGGCACCAGCGGCGCGGCCGACGGCCGCGCCGGTGCTGCCGCCGAGCTCGGGTGTCGCGGGTCTCGTAGCGGACGACAATCGCGACGCCGCCCAATCGCTCGCGATACTGCTACGGCTGGCGGGGCATGAGGTGACGGCCGTGCACGACGGGCTGGCGGCCTGGGAGCTCATCGAGCGCGCGCGCCCCGCGATCGCGCTGCTCGACATCGGTATGCCGCAATTGAACGGCTACGAGATCGCCGCGCGCGTGAGAGCTGCGCCGTGGGGCCGGGAGGTCACGCTGATCGCGTTGACGGGATGGGGCCAGGCTTCCGACCGGAAACGAGCGTTGACGGCCGGCTTCGACGAACACTGGGTCAAGCCGATCGCACCGGAGGTTGCGACGGAACTCTGCGCCATCACGGCACGACGGCTCGCGCGAGGCCGCGAGGACCAGGCTCCGGCGTAAGTCGGCTTCCACCGCACGCCGCATCGATGCGGCGGATGCACGACAACCGCGCGCGTTCGTGAATGCAATGAGAGAATCATTGCTACAACGCTACGGCCAGCGACTCATGCGACAGATTTTTCCAGATAATCCGTATATGCGGAACCGCCAAATAGCAAGCTAGGCGACCTCTCAGGCTGGGCTTGGGAGCATAGAATCCGTCCATGAGCCCGACCGCATTTCGTAGCGGCCCCTTCCGGTTCTTCTTCCTTCTCGCGCGAAGAGCCCCGTATGCACGTCCATGTTTCGTGCGCGGACGGCGAGGCCAAGTTCTGGCTTGAGCCGGCTGTCACACTGGCGCAGAATTACGGCCTGAGCGATCGGCAGCTTCGAGACGCTCAGGCCCTCGTGGGGGCCCACATCGATGAATGTCGCAACAGCTGGAAAGCGCACTTCGGGAGTTGAGGTTCCCAACGTCTCACCCCACGGGTTCTGGCTCCTGCTTGGAGAGGAGGAGCTGTTTGTCCCGTTCTCGGCCTTCCCCTGGTTCAAAGACGCGACCATTGCGCAAATCACGAACGTGCAGTTGCCCTCCATTCGGCATCTGTACTGGCCAGACCTCGATATCGACTTGGCAGTGGAGTCGATTCGCAATCCAGAAGCATTTCCCTTGGTTTCGAGACCGGTCACTTAATTCGGCGTTGCAGCGGACCGATTCACCATAAAGTGCAAGGCCGCGAGCAGTCAGCGTTTCGCTTCAACTGTTGTCTGCGCGCCCGCTTGCCGGCAAGTCAGCCCGCGGCCGCCGAACTCAGTCGTTAGGCCGCAGAGAAACGCCATGCCACGTTCCTTGATCTCTATCTACGCGAAAGTAATGGCAAGGACGCCCCTCCTCGGCACGGCATCGAACGTGCCAAATTGGAAGTGCCCTTCGAAGCGACGGCAACAGGCCGTTGACCCTTGTGTTGAGCGCTGCTTGGAGACGTCGCGCTAGGTTTCGGCCTAGAACCGTCATGCTGCATCGGGAGACACCATGAAGCGCGCCGCTATTGAACGTCCCCGTACCAAGAACACCTGGGCAATGCATCAGCGTCTGAGCCGGGGTCGTCCTGGCTCCGGTTCGGAGCTGAGCGTGGGCCACTTTCGCAAGTCCTCTCGCGTTGGCGGCTGCGGCAACACCGCGTGCATGCTCTGCCACTGGGGAAAGCTCTTGGGCGATGAGCGCCCGGCCGAGCGTCGCTCCTGGTTCAACTACGCTGAAGGGTTGGCGGAAGCGCAGCGCTCCAACACATCTTTACGAAGTTCCCCGTCAAGGCCGAAGTGACATTCTGATTGTTCTGGCCTGGCCGCCGCAGGCGGCCCTCTGCAAGTGAGTGAGCGCTGACGATCAGATCGGGTCGAAGGATAAGACTGCGGCTCTTTACACGGCCTTGGTGCAGACGATTGAGCGGCCTGCGGGCCAAGATACCGGTCGAAATTTGGTTCGACGTCACCTTCATGATCGGCTTCTCAAGATGAGCCAAGACGCGATAGACAGGATGGCTGAGGGCTGATCGTCGCGGAAATCCGGCCGCGCGAGCTCGGTCCAGAGTCGCCGGATCAATGATCCCCGGGTTCCAGGCCCGGCGTGTAGAGCACCTTGCCCTCGGGCGTGACGAAGATCGCATCGACGCCGGGGATGCGCTCGACGATACGCAGCGCCTCCTCGGCGCCGAGCACGAACGCGGTCTTCGACAGGCCGTCGGTCTGCATGGCCGTCGGTGCGAGGATGGTCGCGCTGCGCACCTTGCTCGCCGAACGGCCGGTCTTCGGATCGAGGATGTGGTGATGGCGGACGCCGTTCTCGTCGAAGTAGCGCTCGTAGTCGCCCGAGGTCGACATCGCGGTATCGACCAGCGGGATGCGCGTGATCAGGCGCCCGGGATCGTCCGGATGGCGGATGCCGACGATCCACGGACGGCCGAAGCGGTCGCCGATGATGCGCGAATCGCCGCCGGCGGAGACGACGGCGTGCGCGATGCCGCGTGATTGCAGCAGCCCGATCGCGCGATCGACGGCGTAACCCTTGGCGATGCCGCCGAGGTCGATGCGCATGCCGGGTCGATCGAACTTCACGGTCAGCGCGGCCGGATCGAGTCGCACGTTGCGCCAGTTCACACCGGGCAGGGCCTGTGAGATCTGCGCGTCGGTGGGACGCTGGCGGGCGCGGTAGTCGTAGAGATGACCGACGCTCGCGTAGGTGACGTCGAAAGCGCCGCCGGTGAGCTTCGAGAACTCGAGCGAGGCACGGATCACGTCGAACAGCTCGCGATCGACCTTCACGGCCTCGCGCGCGCCGCGCGCATTGACCTGCGAGAGCTGGCTCGCGCTCTTGTAGGTGCTCATCATCGCGTCGACATCGTGCATCGAGGCGATGACCGCCGCGACCGCGGCCTCGCCGGCCGCGGCCTCGTCGGCCCAGAGCTCGACGTAGATGCGCGTGCCCA
>CAUJKI010000395.1 GCA_963205015.1 Pseudomonadota bacterium | reverse complement strand
ATCGTGATCCGCCCGTCCTACGTGCTCGGCGGGCGCGCCATGGAGATCGTCGCCGATGGCGGCGAGGTGGACCGCTACATCCAAAGGCTCTCGGCCACGCTCGATCGTCCTTCCGAGCTCGTCGTCTCCGAGAGTCGCCCGCTGCTGATCGACCGCTATCTCTCGGGTGCGATCGAGGTCGACGTCGATTGCCTCAGCGACGGCAAGGACACGTTCGTTGCCGGCATCATGGAACATATCGAGGAGGCGGGCGTTCATTCCGGCGATTCCGCCTGCTCGCTTCCGGTCCACTCCCTCGACAGCGCGATCGTCGTCCGTCTCGAGAAGCAGACCCGCGATCTGGCGCTGGCGCTCAACGTGGTCGGGCTCATGAACGTCCAGTACGCGATCAAGGGCAAAGAAATCTACGTCATCGAGGTGAACCCTCGGGCGAGCCGGACGGTGCCGTTTGTCGCCAAAGCGATCGGGCTCCCGGTTGCAGGCATTGCGGCGCGGATCATGGGCGGGGCGTCGCTCAAGAGCTTCGGCCTCAGGCCGCGCAAGCTCAACCACATTGCGGTCAAGGAGGCCGTGTTCCCCTTCGCCCGCTTCCCCGGTGTGGACCCCATTCTCGGGCCAGAGATGCGCTCGACGGGCGAGGTCATGGGCATCGACACGGATTTCGGGCTTGCCTTTGCCAAGAGCCAGCTCGGCGCGGGCCAGTCGCTCCCCGACACAGGTACGGTCTTCGTCTCCCTCAGGGAAGCCGACAAGGACGGTGTCCTCGGGGCTATGCGCGACCTTGTCGATCTCGGATTCCGCATCCTGGCGACGCGGGGCACCAAGCGGCACCTCGAGCAGCACGGCATTCCCTGCGAGCATGTGAACAAGGTTCTGGAAGGCCGCCCGCATATCGTCGATGCCATGAAGAACGGCGACGTGCATCTGGTATTTAATACAACCGATGGTGCCAAGGCGCTGGCCGACTCCAAGGACATCCGGCGCACGGCCTTGCTCAACCGCATTCCCTATTGTACGACTCTCGCTGGGGCGATCGCAGTGACCGAGGCCATCAAGGCATTGAGGCGCGGTCACCTTAAAGTGGCGCCACTTCAGGCCTATATTAGCGGCACCGCCTGAGGCCCTTGCCAAGGGGCCGAGGACGGGGGAAGCTGGCGTTTTCCCGTGGACTGTTGCGACTGATTCGGCGGTATCGGCATGTCAGCCGAGCCGGTTGGGAGACTTGGATATGGCGATGGAAAAGGTTCCGATGACGATCGAGGGCTTCCAGAAGCTCGAGACGGAGCTGCATCGCCTGAAAGCCGTGGAACGTCCACGGATTATCCAGGCCATTGCCGAGGCACGGGCGCATGGGGACCTGAGCGAGAATGCCGAGTACCACGCGGCCAAGGAGGCCCAGGGACTGAACGAGTCCAAGGTCGCCGAGCTCGAGGACAAGCTTTCGCGCGCCGAAGTTATCGACACGACGAAAATGTCCGGCGACAAGATCAAGTTTGGCGCGACCGTTACCCTCATCGACGAGGACACCGACGAGAAGGTCAAATACAAGATCGTCGGCGAGACCGAGGCCGATGTTCGTGAGGGCAAGGTGTCGATCACCTCGCCGATTGCGCGCGCACTGATCGGCAAGGGCAAGGGTGAGAGCGCCGAGGTGACCACGCCCAAGGGCTCGAAGTCCTACGAGATCATCAAGATCGAGTGGAAGTAGGCCTGCCGTCGCGCGCTTGGCCTGCCCGCTGATTTCCGATCCGTCGGCCGCTCTCCAGCGAAGGCGGCCGGTCGTGTGTCCAGGGGGTGCCGCAGACGGCGGCGCGCCGCCGATCCTGCTCGATTCCTGCGCACATATGCCCTTGTGGACGGCCGCGGAAAATAAGCATGAGCAGTGATTTTCTCTTGGTCTTATGCCGGGTTGCCGGTAGACACCCCTGGCCTTTTGTTCAAAGCGGCACGAACGAGGAGGGTCGTCGTGCCGGACAGAACCGATCGCGCCACTGCAAATCGACCTTTTGGGAGGTATGAGGAAATGAAGCGTCTACTTGCGCTCACAGCCGGCATTGCGGCGGCTCTCAGCGTCGCCGCCGCTGTTGCGCAGACCAAACAGCTCTCGATCACCACGGGTGGCACGGGCGGCGTGTACTACCCGCTCGGCGGCGGTTTCGCCAGCTTGATCGGCAAGAATATCCCGAATACGACGGCTGCGGCTGAGGTGACCGGCGGATCCGTCGCCAACTTGCAGCTCATCGGTTCGGGCCGGGCGGACATTGCGTTCGCTCAGGTGGACGCGTCGTGGGATGCCATCAACGGCACCGACAAGTTCACGAGCGGCAAGCTGCCCATCCAGGCGCTCACCGTCATGTATCCGAACCACATGCACGTCGTGACCATCGACGGTACCGGCATCACCAAAATCGAGGACATCAAGGGCAAGCGCGTTTCGACCGGCTCACCGGGCAGCGCGACAGAGGTGTTCGCATTCCGCGTCATCGAAGCTGCCGGCCTCGACAAGGATAAGGACATGAAGCGCGAGCGTCTCGGCGTTGCCGAGAGCGTCAACGCGATCAAGGACAAGAAGATCGACGCCTTCTTCTGGGTCGGCGGCCTGCCGACGGCGGCAGTGACCGACCTTGGTGCGACGCCCGGCGTGAAAATCCGCATGATCGACATCGCGCAGAACGTCGACAAGATGGTGGCCAAGTACGGCAATATCTACTCGGCAACCGTCATCCCGAAGGGTACCTATGGCCCCACTCACGAGACGGACAACAAGAATGTGGCTGTCTGGAACATCATGGCGGTCAACGCGAACATGCCGGTTGATCTCGCCTATCAGCTCACCAAGCTGATGCTGGAAAAGCGCGAAGAGCTGGCGCTGACGCACAAGGAAGCCCTGAACATCAAGGCCGAGAACCAGACCAAGGCCAAGGCGGGCGTCCCGTTCCATCCCGGCGCCCTCAAGTACTTCGCCGAGAAGGGCATCAAGGTCGACTGAGCGTCACTCTCGACATCTCGCCAACCGCCGGAGCCACGCTCCGGCGGTTTTGCCTATTGCCCGATGCGCCGTCTTGCATCGGACGTCCTCGAGGTAGGAACGCAGTATGAGCCAGGAACTGGGGCGCACGTCGTCCACCGCGGTGCCGATCACCGGCGAAATCAGCGAGGAAGCGCTCAAGGCGGCCGAGAAGTTTATCGAGGAGGACGAAGGCGCCTTCAATCGCGTCGGCGGCTGGGTCGGCTACCTCATAGCGGGCCTCGCAATTGCCTCGACGCTGTTCCACCTCTACGCCGCCTACGACATCGTGCCGACACACATCCTGCGCCCCGGTCACGTCGGGATCGTGCTCGTGCTGACGTTCCTGCTGTTCCCGATTGCGAGCCGCTATCGCGACCAGATCCGCTGGTGGGACTGGCTTTTTGCTGCCGGCGGCGCCGCCACGACCATCTACATCCTCTACCAGGGCGCCGACTTCGGCGACTACGCGACCGCCCCGCTGCCAATTCATGTCTGGGTCGGCGTTGTCTTTATCGCGCTGGTGCTCGAGGCGACACGGCGCACGACCGGCATCATCATGCCGATCGTCGCGATCACGTTCGTTCTCTATGCGATCTACGGACAGCACCTTCCCGCCC
This sequence comes from Pseudomonadota bacterium, assembly GCA_963205015.1. Classification (GTDB taxonomy): domain Bacteria; phylum Pseudomonadota; class Alphaproteobacteria; order Rhizobiales; family Hyphomicrobiaceae. Next base: position 308 of record CAUJKI010000395.1, on the reverse strand, counting down.
CCTGGACGCACCGCGGCTATGAGGTCGATCGCCTCGTCGCCCATCTCTACATGACGCTCGAGGGCATCTTCGGCTCGGCCGTCGACGTCTCGTCGAGCCTGATCATTCTGTTCACGATCTTCGGCGCCATCCTGCAGGCCTCGGGTGCCGGCAAGTTCTTCATCGACTTCTCGCTCGCCGCGATGGGAGGAAAGCGCAACAGCGCGGGCCGCGCCGTGGTGCTCTCGTCGTTCCTCCTGGGCGGCCCGTCAGGCTCGGGCGTCGCCACCACGGTGATGATCGGCACCGTCGCCTATCCGATGCTCTCG
>CAUJKI010000394.1 GCA_963205015.1 Pseudomonadota bacterium | reverse complement strand
ATGGACCGTGACGCGAAGAGAATGCGGGGACTGCGGCCGTTCGTGTTCGCCAACCTGCGGGAAGGCAAGGGGGTGGAAGAGATCGCCCGCTTCATCGAGGAGAAGGGCGGATTGGGTGTATGACCGTCATGCGCGGACGCGACCCGCGCATCTTCTGCGGATCAAGGCTTATTCGCATTCGTGTGATGGCGTCGTCCGTGAAGTATGGGACTTTCAGGCCGGTTTTAGCTGAAGGTCGAGACTGAGGGCGCTCAAGATTCTGAGCAGCAAGAGCGTCAGCCATGCGATAAGGCGTCGGAAGTTGTAGCCGGCGGCGGCGAGCACGGCGTTGATGGCGTCGCCGGATGAATGGGCGAGATAATTGCGGCCCATGCGGTGGTCGTCCTTGAGATGACCGATCACGGGCTCGATGGCGGAACGCCGTTTGAACTCTCGCTTGATTTGCTCGGTGACGCGGCGCTTCTGGCCCGCGGTGTAGACCTTGAACTTGTGCTCGGGCGGGGCATTGTGACCGCGGTATCCGGCATCGGTGATGATGCGGTCGAGCACGTTGCCGAGCAGTGCCTGCATCTGCGGAATGACCGTTGCGAGCGTATGGCCGTCGTAAGGGTTGCCGGGCAGCGCCGCGACGTGAGCAACGAACTGGCCGCCCGCGGAATGCTTCACGGTGGTGGCGACGCTGACCTTGACGCCGAACTCGTATGGCTTGTGCGCCTTGCCCTTGCCGATGCACTCGACCTCCGGCGCATGCAGCGAATAGACCTTGCGGCCGCGCTGGCGGCGGTCCTGCGACAGCACCCGCTCGGCCAGATACAGCGGCCTGACAAAAGCCTCGCGCAGATCGTCGTGGCCTGAGGTCTTGCGGCGGATGTCGCGGATGACGCGGCCGAGGCAGGTCTTGAGCTTGCGCAGGCTGCGGTTGGCGCGCTTGAACTGATGGAGTGGACGGCCCCCGCTCCCGGCACCTCGGTGCCATAGTGTGGCTGTCGTCAGGCCACTTGAGGAGAACCGCCCATGGGCAAGATTATCACGATCGGATTGGATATCGCCAAGAACGTCTTTCAAGTTCATGGCGTTGACGCGGCGGGAGCCGTGGTCGTCCGTCAGAAGCTTCGACGTTCGGCTCTTCTTGCATTCTTCGAGCGAATGGAGCCCAGTCTCGTGGGGATCGAAGCATGCGCAACGGCGCACCATTGGGCTCGGTCGATCATGGCATTCGGTCACACGGTCAAACTGATGCCGCCGGCCTATGTGAAGCCTTACGTAAAGCGGCAGAAGAACGATACTGCGGATGCAGAGGCAATTTGCGAGGCGGTCACAAGGCCGACGATGCGCTTTGTACCGGTAAAGGGAGAAGAGCAGCAGAGCGTCCTTGTGCTCCATCGGACCAGGGACCTTCTGATTCGCCAGCGAACGATGCTGATTAACGCGCTTCGTGCGCACCTCGCCGAGTTTGGAATTATCACGCGGCAGGGTCGGCTCGGTGTGGCAACGTTGGTCACCCTCATCGAGAAGGGTGAAGCGGAATTGATCCCAACGATGGCCCGGGAAGCGCTGCTCGCGGTGATCAATCAAATGCGTGACACACAGAAAAGGATCGGTTCGATCGAGCGGAAAATCCAAAAATGGCATCGCTCCAACGAGCAGAGCCGGCGGTTGGAGACGATCCCCGGGATCGGACCCATTACGGCTAGCGCCATTGCCGCAACGATTACCGATGCAAATCTCTTCCGGTCCGGCCGCGAGCTGGCAGCCTGGATCGGATTGGTGCCAAGGCAGAGCTCCAGCGGCGGCAAGGAGCGGCTCGGACACATCACCAAGAAGGGAGATTCTTATATCCGGCGGCTGCTTGTGGTCGGCGCGCATGCCGTATTGAAGGTGGCGCGACATAAGGAAATTCCGACAACCCAATGGGCCGCCGCATTGCTCGCCCGCAAACCTTATAAACTTGCGGCCGTCGCCTGTGCGAACAAAATGGCACGCATTGTCTGGGCGCTACTGACAAAGAGCGAGACGTACCGAGCTCCGGTGTGTTCGACAACAGCTTAGGAGAGATTCGACCAAATAGTGAGATTGGTGAGGTGCTGAAGGATTGATGACGAAACGGTCGTAACCGGGAATCTGCCAAACCCAAACGCCAAGCTCCGTGTCTTTGAACACGATGAACTGAATGGGAGCTGATTCCGCGGACTTCATCAGGGCCAGCGGTCATGCGAATTGTGCCGCAATGAAAGGCCGGACACATGACCGCACCGACCAAGTTCGTCGTCAGTAAAAAACACCTTGCCATGCGGGGGCCGTCCACACATGCTTGGCGTGGGCGTAGCGCTGGTGTTTGATCAGAGCGAGCTTGCCGACCCGGACATAGGACTGGCGCAGCCTCACCCCGCATTGCCTGGCCTGCCGCACCAGCCGCTCGCGGGCCCGGTTGATCAGCCTGGCGTCGGTCGGGAACATCACCGCCTTCTCCTGCACCGTGGTGTCGACCACCACGCGGGCCAGGTCGGAGGGCTTCAGCGCACCCGTTCGGGCCGCCGTCGCCAGGCTCTCCTGTAGCAGCGCCAAAAGCTTCTCCTCGCCCATGCGCTGGCGCCAGCGCGTCAGCGAGGAGCGGTCGAACACCAGTCGGTGCTGGAAGAACGTCTCGCCGCAGAAATGCTGGAAATACGGGTTCTCCACCCAGCGCTCGCACAGCGCCTCGTCGGACAGATCGTACGTGTGCTTAAGGATGGAGAGTCCGGCCATCAGCCGCGTCGGCAGCGGCGGATGTCCGGGCCTGTCGCTGTAGACCTCGCCGAACTTCGCTTCCAGGAAGCGCCAGTCGATCGCCCGGGCAAGCTTCGCCAGCGCGTGATCGAGATCGATGATCTGGTCGAGCCGCGAGCGGAACAGATCCTGCTCGCCGGTCTCGCGTCGCTCCTTCGGCCGCATGGCAAAATCCCTCCGCCCGATCACCTCAGGGCGAGAGAATCACGGCGGTCGATTCGAAGGAATCCATCGCGCAGGATTTGCAAGAAAACAGCGGTCAGCAACCCGGAATCCTGCAAAATCGAATACTGCGATATGCAGGATCGTCCCACACCATCAATGCGTTACGAGTTCTTCACGGACGACTCAGTCCGCAAGAATGTGCCAGTTATTTCCGACATGCAGGCTACGCTTCCACATGACCGGAATCCGCTCTAGCATTCGGCATCCCGAAGCGGAAGATCATTTTCTGCTGTCCCGCAACACGTCGATAGCCATAGCGCACGCGCGTCTGGCAAATCTCCTTGATCCGTTGTTCGAGGGGAGCCTGCCCGTGTCGACGAGACTTGTAGTGATAGGTGGACGTATCGACCAGCAGCACGCGACACGCTCTTCGGATCGAAACACCCCAGTCGCTACGGACCGCGTCAACCAGCTTGCGCTTCCGGACAGGCTTCACAGTTTGCAGCGGATGACGTCCTGCAGCATCTCCTTGTCCAAGCTCAGGTTAGCCACAACCTTCCGCAGCTTGGCGTTCTCGTCCTCGAGCTGCTTCAGCCGCCGCATCTCGGTCGGCAGCAAGCCATCGTACTTCTTCTTCCAATTGAAATAGGTCGCCTGGCTGATTCCGGCCTTGCGGCAGATGTCCGCGACCGGAATCCCGTCAGCACCTTGCTTCAGAATGAATGCCTTCTGGGCATCCGAGAACTTCGAAGTCTTCATCGTTCTGCGCTCCTCCCAGCCGGGGAATCGGCGCCGAATATTCTAACCAAAAACGATCCAGTTTTGCGGCCTTAGAGCACTTCGCCCGCATGCGTGCGCGGCGACAATCAAGATGAGAGGGCAGCGTCAA
>CAUJKI010000393.1 GCA_963205015.1 Pseudomonadota bacterium | reverse complement strand
CGGTCAGGTCGCGGGCGTATTTCTTCAGCGCATCGTAGCCTTCTTCCGCCGAGGCGGTGTCGGCGGTGCGGCCCTTGCGGATGTCGTTGATCGCGGCGTTCAGCCCCTGTGCCGTCACCGCACCCGCCGCCAGCGCCTCCTGCGCCTTCGATTTCGTGATCGCCAGCGCGGTCAGGATCCGCTCGACCGGCACAAAGCTGTCCTTGGCCTTGGTCGCCAGCTTCTCGGCTTCGTCGAGCACCTTGGACACCGTGCTGTCCATGTAGACCTGGCCGGAATCACCGGTCACCTTCGGCAGTTTCGCCAGCGCGGCATCGACCGCCTCGGCCACCCGTTCCGGCGCGCCGCCGGCGCGCTTGATCAGGTTCGACGCCAGCCCCTGCTCGTCATCGAGCAGCGCCTTCAGCAGGTGTTCGGGGGTCAGGCGCTGGTGGTTCTCGCGCAGGGCAAGTGATTGTGCGGCCTGCACGAATCCCTTGGCGCGATCGGTGTAGATATCGAAGTTCATTCGTCCTCCTCCTCGGCACGCTTCGGCCGCCCCCTAGAGGCCCGGACGTAAGCGCCGTCATCGAAAGAATTTGTCGTCGTCGTTTTGCGGCCCAAGTTCGGCGCCGCCTTGTTCATATGGGGTTAATCCGGCGGCCGAAAAGGGGTGCGCGGCGAAACAGTTGCAGCCCATTCCGGGGCAGAGGCAGTGCCTGCGGCAGTTGAAAGCCCTCCACCCCTCTCTCACATACACTGTTGGGCTGAGCGCCCTATTGAGATGGAGCAAACAGGTCCCCGGCAAGGGGCGAAGGGAGGAGCGACAATGGCTGTGCGCATGCGTGACGAAGTTCGCGCCTTGAGCGATGACGAACTCGAGCTTGTCGTCAAAACCCATATACCGCTGGTGCTGGACCTCTCCGAAACGGAGCTGAGGGACCTCACCAGACAGGTTCGTCAGAAGCGCAAGCGGGCCAGGGATATAGCGAACCGGCAGCGCCGCGAAATGCGCGGTAAGGCCGAGCGGCCTGGAGCCTCGCCCGCGCGCGACAATGCCGGCACCAAGCATAAGGCAGCCGTGCTGGCCGGCGCGCTCAAGCGCCTCAACAACGAGAAGGAGCGCCGCGATCGGCTGGCGGCGGTACCTGAGCAGGTGCGCTTCGCGAAAAAGGCGCTGCAACTCAAGCGCGCCAGTGGCAAGGGCCATAGCGGCCCGAGCTATCGGACGGCGGCCAAGGGCATGCGCAACATCGAGAATGAGAAGCCCGAGCGCCTGCTCCATCCCATGGAGATCGGGCGGGTGTCCCAGTTCGTGAGGGATGCCCAAGCGAAGCGCGATTCGCAGCGTGCCGAGGCTGGGCGTTAGTATCCGGGGTTGAGGACGCCGAGCAGTTGCTATTCTCAGGTTGCGGTAGGCCTTTCGCCGGGCGGCCACTGCTGATGCAGCCTCGCCACAGAATGCTGGCGAGATCGCCGGACGAGGCGCGCCTCTAGTAGGTCGAAACGGCCCTCAGGATGGCTCTACCGAATGCCTTCTGATCGGGCTTGACAGCGACGCGGAGCGTGGGCCGTTCCGCCGGCAGGCGGATGAAGGCGCCCCAAAATCGCCGTAAATTGAAGGGCTCTCGCGATGTTCCGCTCGTTCAATTTCTGGGGGTTGTGACGAGGCCGGACGGGCTGTCAAATGACTGGCACACAGTTTCTCCACCAGATGTACAGACACACTACATGTAGTGGCGAGGCGCATCGGCAACCCCAATAGATCGTGACGAATGCCCTCGAATCACCGACATTGATGACAGCCGACGCGAGCCCGGATGCGGGCCCCTTCGGCAGGGGAATGAGGGGCCTCGCGCACTGCGAGGAGCAAGACGCGTTTCCAAACTGTGAGCGTGACGAGCGCGCGAGCCTATGGCTCGCGGCAATGAGTATCTGCGCGCGTTGCGTGAAGTGAGTGGCGTGATCCGGCTGTGGGGGCATGGCCCGGATCCAGAGGGACATCAAACAATCGCACTGGCGAGACGCTACCAGGTTTTGTGGCGCGTACCTTTGTCGGCTCCGCAGTGCCCAAGAACGAGCAGCAGGGCACATGAAAATCGCACGCGCCTTCACGGAAGCCGGAAAATCACCCTACGAGCGCATTGCCTTCCGCAAGGCCACTTCCGAAATCAGGAACCCCGACGGTTCCGTCGTCTTCCGCCTTGAAGAATTCAGCGTGCCCGAGCACTGGAGCCAGGTCGCGGCCGACATCCTCGCGCAGAAGTATTTCCGCAAAGCCGGCGTGCCGAAGAAGCTCAGGAAGGTCGAGGAGAGCACCGTCCCCTCGTGGCTGTGGCGCTCCGTCCCTGACGAGCGCGCGCTTGCCGATCTGCCTGAGAACGAGCGCACGAGCGGCGAGACCGACGCTCGCCAGGTCTTCGAGCGCCTCGCCGGCACGTGGACCTACTGGGGCTGGAAGGGCGGCTACTTTACGACCGAGGAGGACGCGCGCGCCTTCTTCGACGAGCACTGCTACATGCTGGCGAACCAGATGGGCGCGCCGAACAGCCCGCAGTGGTTCAACACCGGTCTGCACTGGGCCTATGGCATCGACGGCCCCGGCCAGGGTCACTTCTATGTCGACTGGCAGACCGGCAAGCTCACGCAGTCGGCCTCGGCCTATGAGCACCCGCAGCCGCACGCCTGCTTCATCCAGTCCGTCGAGGACGATCTCGTCAACGAGAACGGCATCATGGACCTCTGGGTGCGCGAGGCGCGCCTCTTCAAGTACGGATCGGGCACCGGCTCGAACTTCTCGTCCCTGCGTGCCGAGAACGAGCGCCTTTCGGGCGGTGGCAAGTCCTCGGGCCTCATGAGCTTCCTCAAGATCGGCGACCGCGCGGCGGGCGCCATCAAGTCCGGCGGCACGACGCGGCGCGCTGCGAAGATGGTTGTCGTCGACGTCGATCATCCCGACATCGAGGCCTACATCGACTGGAAGGTGCAGGAGGAGCAGAAGGTCGCCGCGCTCGTGACCGGCTCCAAGATCTGCCAGAAGCGCCTCAAGGCCGTGATGGTCGCCTGCGTGAACTGCGAGGCAGACGGGGACGCTTGTTTCGATCCGTTGAAGAACCCGGCGCTGAAGCGCGCGATCCGCGACGCGAAGCGCGATTCTGTGCCGCAGAACTATATCCTGCGTGTCATCCAGTTCGCGCGGCAGGGCTACAAGGATCTCGATTTCGCGACCTATGACACCGACTGGGATTCCGAGGCGTATCTCACCGTTTCCGGCCAGAACTCGAACAACTCGGTCCGCGTGACCGACGAGTTCCTGCGGGCCGTGGAAGAGGACAAGGACTGGGCGCTCACGGCGCGCCTCTCCAGGAAGACCATGAAGACGCTCAAGGCGCGTGATCTTTGGGAGAAGATCGGCTACGCCGCCTGGGCCTCCGCCGATCCCGGCATCCAGTATCACACGACCATCAACGACTGGCACACGTGCCCAAAGTCCGGGCCGATCCGCGCGTCGAATCCGTGCTCCGAGTACATGTTCCTCGACGATACGGCGTGCAATCTCGCCTCGCTGAACCTCATGCGCTTCCGCAAGGAGGATGGTACGTTCGACGTCGCGGCCTACGAGCATTGCTGCCGCCTGTGGACGGTCGTGCTGGAAATCTCGGTCATGATGGCGCAGTTCCCCTCGCGCCAGATCGCGGAGCTGTCCTATCGCTACCGCACGCTCGGCCTCGGCTTCGCCAACATCGGCGGGCTGCTCATGGCGTCGGGCATTCCTTATGACAGCGCCGAGGGCCGCGCCATCTGCGGAGCGATCTCCTCGATCATGACCGGCGTCGCCTATGCGACGAGCGCCGAGATGGCGTCGGAGCTTGGGCCGTTCCCCGGCTTCGGACCCAATGCGGGCGACATGCTGCGCGTCATCCGCAATCACCGCCGTGCAGCCCACGGCGCCGCCGGCGGCTATGAGCAGATCAGCACCGATCCTGTTCCGCTTGATCATGCGGCACTCAAGGAGCCCGCGCTTTCGGCGGCTGCGCGGCGTGCCTGGGATCGCGCGCTCGAGCTCGGCGAGCAGCACGGCTATCGCAATGCGCAGGCGACGGTGGTCGCGCCGACCGGCACGATCGGCCTCGTCATGGATTGCGACACGACGGGCATCGAGCCGGACTTCGCGCTCGTGAAGTTCAAGAAGCTCGCGGGTGGCGGCTACTTCAAGATCATCAATCAGGCTGTGCCGCAGGCGCTGCGTACGCTCGGCTATCGTGAGGCCGAGATCGCGGAGATCGAGGCTTATGCCGTCGGCCACGGCTCGCTGAAGCAGTCGCCCGGTATCAACCACACGACGCTGCGCACGAAGGGCTTCACCGACGAAGCGCTGGCGACGCTCGAGGGCGCACTCAAAAGCGCCTTCGACATCAAGTTCGCCTTCAACCGCTTCACGCTCGGCGAGGACTTCCTCAAGACGTCGCTGAAGGTGCCGGCGGAGAAGCTGCTTGACCCCACCTTCGATCTGCTCGTTTTCCTCGGCTTCTCGAAGAAGGACATCGAGGCCGCGAACAACCATGTCTGCGGCACCATGACAGTCGAGGGCGCGCCGTATCTCAAGGCCGAGCACCTGCCGGTGTTCGACTGTGCCAATCCGTGCGGCCGCATCGGCAAGCGCTTCCTCTCGGTCGAGAGCCACATCCGCATGATGGCAGCAAGCCAGCCCTTCATCTCGGGTGCGATCTCGAAGACCATCAACATGCCGAACGACGCGACGGTCGAGGATTGCAAGCAGTCCTATCGTCTGTCGTGGAAGCTGGCGCTCAAGGCCAACGCGCTCTATCGCGACGGCTCCAAGCTCTCGCAGCCGCTGAACTCGCAGATCCTCGCTGATGATCCTGAGGAAGCCGAGGAAGTGGCGGCTGAGCTGGCGTCGGATCGTCCCGCGCAGCAGCGCGCGGCAGTTGCGGCCGAGCGTATCGTGGAACGCATTGTCGAGCGCGCCCGCGAGCGCGAGAAGCTGCCCGGTCGCCGCAAGGGCTACACGCAGAAGGCCTCGGTCGGCGGGCACAAAGTGTACCTCCGCACGGGCGAGTACAATGACGGCCGCCTCGGCGAGATCTTCATCGACATGCACAAGGAAGGCGCCGCCTTCCGCAGCCTGATGAACAACTTCGCCATCGCGATCTCACTCGGCCTGCAGTATGGCGTGCCGCTCGACGAGTACGTGGATGCCTTCACGTTCACGCGCTTCGAGCCGGCTGGTCTCGTGCAGGGCAATGAGGCCATCAAGAACGCGACCTCGATCCTCGACTATATCTTCCGCGAACTGGCCGTGTCCTATCTCGAGCGGCACGACCTCGCGCACGTCGATCCGACGCAGATCGTGGGCGCGACCGGGCTCGGAGCGTCGGACGAGGCGCTGGAGGATGAGGCTGAGGCACCTGTCGCTCCGCCGCCCGCGCGCTTTGTCAGTAAGGGCCTGCTGCGCGGCGTGCCGGTGCCGAACGTGACGACGATCGGACGCAGCAGCGGCCCGACGACAGCGGTCGGGACCCTGCAGAAGGACGTTGCGACGGCATTTGCGGGTGGTGGCGCCACGGCGCTCTATCAGCAGCGCACGGTCGAGACGGTGACGCACGTCACGGAAGGCTCGCTCGCGCTCAAGATGGAGACCGAGATGGACCGCCGCACGGAGGCGCGGTTGAAGGGCTACGAGGGCGAGGATTGCCGCGAGTGCGGAAACTTCACGCTGGTTCGCAACGGGACGTGCCTGAAGTGCGACACGTGTGGCAGCACGAGCGGGTGCAGTTGAGAAGAAGCGCATACCCTAATGCACATAGGGCCGCACCTCGGGGTGCGGCCCTTAAATTTTCTGTCTGACGTCGCCGGCCAAAACGCCCCACCCATGGCTCCAGGACGACGGCACTACAACCTCCCCCACTTCTCCGTCTCATAGTCGAACCAAGCGCTGATTTTCTCGCCGTCCCAGCGAAGCGTGACGTGCTTCGTCTGCTTGGGAATGCCGACCACATCCGGCCAGAAGGCGCCGACGCATTGGCCCCTCGGGTGGCGTACGCTTGGATAGACAATGCCGTTGCTGCCGGAGGCGCGAAGCTGCCGCCCAAGCTCCTGCGCCGGGCCGTAGTTCGCCGGATCAGGATCGAGAAAGCGCGCATAGTCACCCCTGCGTAGATCATGCAGGATGCTGTCTATCGAGCCCTCATACGCGCGGTAGGCCTCATCGTGCGGGCCGTCATCCGTGGCTGCGTAGAACCGGCCCATGTGAAACGCGACCTCCCTGAGCGCAGTCTCGAATCTCATGCCGGCGTAGTAGAGGCCGTAGCTCCCCGCCGAGAAGCGCGAGGGCCGATGAGGACTGGTGTGCGTGAATGGCGCCATTACGACGGTGGCGCCGGGCCCCGTTACGCGTCTTTCCGGCGGAACAAGGCTGATCTCGCCGGCCTCCTGGCGCAGCCGCGGGTTCGTCAGACTTTCGAGTTCGTACAGAAGTTGCCAGTCGTCCTGGGGCGCGATGCGCTCGAAGATGTCGATGGGCGGAAATCGGGAGGGCACGAGCCGGAAGGCCGACCGCCAGCGTACACGCCGCGCTGGAATGCTCTCGACGATCTTGGGATCGAGTGTGAGGTCTGGCTGCCTCGCCACGCTGCTAGCCGCCTCTGACACTGTCGAGGTAGTCGCGAACGCTGGCTAGATCGACCATGTGCCCCGCGCACATGCGCTCCAAGGCAGACTGGCCGCCGAATGCCGCGTTGGGGCGGCGCACCCACGCGTCGGCCATTTCGGGGCGCTGATAGAGGATCTCCAGGGCTTTGAAGATGCCGAGCACGTAGCTGATGCGGCTCGCCAGATCGAAGCTGTGAGCCATGTTGTTGACGTTCCCACTCTTCCAATTGTGGAACGTCGACTTGCTGGGATGGCCTAACAGCGCCATCGCTTCCTCGTTCGACAGCTTCCACTTCTCCGCGATCTGGAAAAAGGCCCGCATGCCCGCTGCGAGGGTGTTGTTTTGGATGCCGCGGCTTTGGGGGCGGTCCCGACGGGCGGGCTTGATGACGGCGGTCGGCATGCCCACCTCCACGAGAATTGCAGATTACTATCTTCTAGCCAATATTACACCATATGGATCATATAGTCCAATATTGGATAAATTGCGTCTGGAGGGGATTTCCAACCAGTTTCCCCGGTTCATGGCCCAATTGCCCATACCGTTCCCCACTCATCCGCCCTATAACCTCGCGGCATGACCGGGCGCGTCCGCGCCCGCCGAACCGAGCTGTTACACCATGTCCGCACCCCGATCGCTGAGCGACTATGCTCAAGCTATCCTCACCGCGCGCGTCTATGACGTCGCCGAGGAAACGGCCCTCGATCCCCTGCCGCGCCTCTCAGGCCGGCTCGGCCGCAAGATCCTGCTGAAGCGCGAGGACCTCCAGCCGGTCTTCTCCTTCAAGCTGCGTGGGGCCTACAACAAGATCGTGCGGCTCCCCGAGGACGCGCGCCAGCGCGGCGTGATCTGCGCTTCGGCCGGCAATCATGCGCAGGGCGTGGCGCTCGCGGCGCAGAGGCTCGGCATCAAGGCGACGATCGTCATGCCGGTCACCACGCCGGCGATCAAGGTCGAGGCCGTGCGCCGGCTTGGCGGCAACGCTGTCCTGCACGGCGATGCTTTCGACGAGGCCCAGGCCAAGGCCCGCGAGCTCGAGAAATCCGAGGGCCTGACGTTCGTCCATCCGTTCGATGATCCCGACGTGATCGCGGGGCAGGGAACTGTCGGCCTCGAAATTCTGCGCCAGCATCCAGACCCCATAGAAGCGATCTTCGTGCCGATCGGCGGCGGTGGGCTCGCGGCGGGTGTCGCCGCATTCGTGAAGTTCCTGAGCCCCGCGACCAAGGTTATCGGTGTCGAGCCGGTGGATGCAGCGTGCATGGCCGCCGCGCTGCGCGAGAAGCAGGTCGTGACGCTCGATCAGGTGGATCTCTTTGCCGATGGCGTGGCCGTGCGCCGGGCGGGCGAGGAGACCTTCCGCCTCTGCAGTGCGCTGCTCGACGAGATCATCACCGTCGACATCGATGGCATGTGCGCGGCCATCAAGGACATCTTCGACGATACGCGTGCGGTCGCGGAGCCTTCCGGCGCGCTGAGCCTTGCCGGCCTCAAGATCTATGCCGAGCGTAACGGCGCATCGGCGGGCGCGCTTATCGCAGTCAACAGCGGCGCCAATCTGAACTTCGATCGCCTGCGCACAATCGCCGACCGCGCCGAGGTCGGCGAGCATCGCGAAGCGCTGCTGGCGGTGACGCTCCCCGAACGGCCCGGTGCCTACCGGGGGTTCATCCGCACGCTCCAGGGGCGCGCCATCACCGAGTTCAACTACCGCTATGCGGATGCCTCGACGCCTGCCCAGATCTTCGCCGGCATTGCGCTCCACCGCGGCGAGGCGGAGAAGAACGAGCTCATCGCGCGCCTCAAGTCCGAGGGCTACCCCGTCCTCGACATGAGCGACAACGAAATGGCCAAGGAGCACGTGCGCTATATGGTAGGCGGGCGCGCGCCGGGGCTCCCAGACGAGCTGATCTATCGCTTCGAGTTTCCCGAGCGGCCGGGGGCGTTGCTCAGGTTTCTGGAGAGCCTAGCGCCCGAATGGAACATCTCGCTGTTCCACTACCGCAATCACGGCGCCGACTACGGACGCATTCTCGCCGGCATCCAGGTGGCGCCCGGCGCGCGCGCCCAGCTCAAGGAGCGCCTCGATGCGCTCGGCTATCCCTACTGGGATGAAACGAACAATCCGGCGTACCGGCTGTTCCTCTCGGGCGACTACGAGGCGGCGAAGTAGCCGGGGCGCCGCGAGGGCGCGCTTGTCCCCGGCGCCCTTACCGACAAGCAGCTTTTGCATGGTCGCGCCCGGCCTCGCCGGCGGACGGGAAGGGGATTTTCCGAGGGGTGCAGGCAGGGGAAAACTCGCGGGCTGGCCTGCGCGCTTTCGCCGCCTTTGTGGCCATCAGAGGGCCATCACGCATTCTTGACACCCCTCGGGCCCCTATCTATGGTCCCCCCGCGCAGCTGGAAGCGGCCGTGCTCCGATCCTCGGGGCACGTCGAGGCAGCCAAAATGTCGGTCGATGGCAGCAAGCAACACGACCCCCGCGGCGAGATTACGCCCGAGGATCGCGAGGCTCTGAGGCGGCGATCGGAGGCCATTGGCCAGCGTCTCGACGAGGTCAAGCGCGAGCGCGACGCGGGACGGCGGCCGTCAAGGCCGTCGGCTGCCGGACGCGGCCTGCGGGCTTCTGCTGAGCTGATCGGCGGCATCGTGGCCGGCGGTCTGATCGGGTGGTATCTGGACAAGTGGCTCGGCACCGATAAGCCGGTCATGTTTGTCCTGTTCTTTTTGCTGGGCGCTGCCGCGGGCATCCTGAACGTGATCAGGGTCGCGATGCGCGAGAAGACGCCGCCGGCGCCGTCCGTTCCGGACGACGACGAGGACGAGAACAGGTAAGGGGCACGAGCACGTGGCTGCTGGCGCTGACGGGGCACATAGTCCGATTGCACAGTTCGAGATCAAGAGCCTCGTTCCACTGAGGCTTTTCGGCTTCGACACATCCTTCACAAACTCCGCGCTTTTCATGATCATCGCGGTGGCGCTGATCTCGGCCTTCCTCATCATGTCGATGCGCGGGCGCTCGCTCGTGCCGACGCGGATGCAGTCGGTCGCCGAGGTGTTCTACGAATTCGTCGCGAATACCGTCCGCGACAACGTCGGCCAGGAGGGCATGAAGTTCTTCCCGCTGGTCTTCTCACTCTTCGTTTTCGTGCTGATCTGTAACGTTGTCGGCTTGGTGCCCGGCGCCTTCACGGTGACGAGTCACATCGTCGTCACGGCAGCGCTGGCGCTGCTCGTCATCGGCATCGTCATCGTCTACGGTGTCGCGACGCAGGGTACGCACTTTCTCAAGCTCTTCGTGCCCGACGTGCCTCCGGCGCTGCTGCCGCTGATGGTGCCGATCGAGGTCATCTCGTTCCTCTCGCGCCCGCTGAGCCTGTCGGTACGCCTTTTCGCGAACATGCTCGCGGGGCACATCGCGCTCAAGATCTTCGCCGGCTTCGTCGGCTCGCTGCTGGCCGCGGGGGTGTGGGGCATCATCTCGCCGCTGCCGCTCTTGCTCACCATCGCGTTGACCGCGCTCGAGCTGCTGGTGGCCGTGCTGCAGGCCTATGTCTTCGCGGTGCTGACCTGCGTCTATCTCAACGATGCGGTACATGGAGCCCATCACTAGCGGCTTCGCGCATCGACCTCATCCACCCACACAGTCGATCAACCCAGGGAGATCATCATGGATCCAGTCGCAGCAAAGTTTATCGGTGCGGGCATCGCGTGCCTCGGCATGGCGGGCGCCGGCATCGGTCTCGGCAACCTCTTTGGCCAGTTCCTCTCGGGTGCGCTGCGCAACCCGTCGGCGGCCGATGGCCAGCGCGGCACTCTGCTGCTCGGCTTCGCGCTGACGGAAGCGCTCGGCATCTTCTCGCTACTCATCGCGCTGCTGCTTCTCTTCGTGGTCTGATCAGCCGACTGGCGGGTTGAGACGCGGCGGCCCCCTTCCTAGGGCAATGGGCCGCCGTATCGCTTATCGAGGCATCGGCGAGTGGCGGTGCCAAACTGACGGCAGGGGCGCAATGTCCATGTTGCTTATCGGGGCGGTCGCTGTGACGACTGGCGAGTTCATTCCGAGCGCGGGCGCGCCGGACGTGTTCCCGCCGTTCGACCCGCGCACGTTTGCCTCGCAGCTCTTTTGGCTCGCGGTGAGTTTCGGTGCGCTCTACTTCCTGATGGCGCGCGTTGCTCTGCCGCGTATCGGCGAGGTCATCGAGGAGCGGCGGGACCGCATCCAGCGTGACCTTGACGAGGCCGTGCGCCTGAAGGCGGAGACGGACGCAGCTCTGAAGGCCTACGAGCAATCGCTGGCAGACGCCCGCGGCAAGGCGCAGGGGCTGGCCAAGGAGACACGCGACCGGCTTGCGGCCGAGACCGACGCCGAGCGCCACCGCGTCGAGGGCGAGCTCAACGCGAAGCTCGCCGAGACCGAGAAGCGCATCGGCGAGACCAAGGCGCGGGCACTTGCGAGCGTTGACGAGATCGCGGCGAGCACGGCATCGGATGTCGTATCGCTGCTGACCGGCAAGGGCGTCTCGGATGGCGAGGTCCGCAAGGCGCTCGCCAAGGCACGTGCAGGCTGACGCCAGAAGCGCTGAGGGAAACACAGGCCATGTTCCACATCAATTCGCCTGAGTTCTGGGTCGCGATCGCGTTCCTGGCCTTCGTCGGCGTGCTCATCAAGATGGGTGTGCCATCGATGATCACGAAGTCGCTCGACGATCGGGCGGATGCCGTGCGCAAGGAGCTGGATCAGGCGCGCCGCCTGCGCGAGGAGGCGCAGGACCTGCTCGCCGACTATCAGCGCAAGCAGCGCGCGGCCGACGATGAGGCGAAGGCGATCATCGATCAGGCGCGTCGTGAGGCCGAGACCATGAAGGCCGACAGCGCGAAGAGCCTCAAGGAGCAGCTCGAGCGG
>CAUJKI010000392.1 GCA_963205015.1 Pseudomonadota bacterium | reverse complement strand
CGGGCCAAAGCTGATTGATCCAACTCTCCGTGCGGCCCCCGCCGCTGCTCTGGCTAGCAGCAGGCCCAGCCGTCGCGCCGCACACCACGAGGTAACCCCCGGCGAGCAGCGCCGCAGGGGCGATCGCTCTTCCAGCACGGCTCATAAAGCTGCCAATACAAGTCATATCAAGGTCCAATGAAGTGGTTCCATCATGCAAGGTGGGTTGGGGAGCCGCTTCCTCGAAGCTCGTGGGCGTCCCCAATCCGAAGCCTTCCGCTTTCCGGCGCTATGGCTTCACGTCGAGCGGCACCGTAGTGGCCTTGAAGCTCAACATCCGCTCGTTCATCCGTCGCTCCATCTCCTTAGTGGAGCCGACGAAGCGCATGAAGTAGATCGGCTCGGCGCGACTCCGGAGGCGGAAGGCGAGGCGGTACTTGCCGGGCTTCGTGATCAGGTTGCCGGGCACGCGGTATTTGGCCAACCGTTCGCCCAGCGGCGGCAGCGAGTGGTTCTCCATGCGCACCAGCGGCGGATGGTTGAGGACTTTCGTCGGGATCTGCGGCGGGCGCAGTTGCGGCAGCGGATCGATGTCGAAATTGACCGGCAGGTACATCTCGCGATCCGTGCCCTTGACGTTGGTCGTCAGGAACTTGGTCTGGAAGTTCACGAGCTGCTGGTCGATCTTGATGCGGCCGGCTGCAACGTCCAGGCTGTGCAGATCGGCGACGTCGCCATTGCCATCGACGTAGCCCGACTCCCAGATGTTCCGTCCGTCGGGATCGACGAGGGCGACGTTCACCCAGAGCTGCGGCTGCGCGCCAAGGGAACCCGACGGAAGATTGTGGCCCGAGTTGAGGTTCTTGATCCTGTAGGCGAAGGCCAGTTCCCGGCCGACTTTCGGCTCGGCGTCGAAGAAGGGGCCGTTGACTTCCGTGCCGTTCTCCATGACCTGGCGCCGGACTTCGTCACGTTCGTCGAGTTTCGCGAGATTCTCCGTGATGATCTGCCTCGCGTCCTCACGATCGAGCGCATCGGCCCAGCGCTTGGGGAAGTCGACCTTGATCTTGCCGGATGAGACCTTGTCTTCGAATTCGTTCGTGCCCCAGCCGGCGCGCCAGTCGAACTCCAGCCAGTCCTTCATGGTGAAGGCCTGCGCCTTTACGTTGTGGGGGAATACGCCCGGGTGAGCGATCGAATAACCCGGGCCGATGAAGCGGTGATTGGCATGCTTACGCCCTGGGTTGATCTCCTTGCCGCCGATCACGGCGGAAGGCCCCGTCGCGTAGCCCTCGGGCTTTCCTGGTACCTTGCCCATGTGGCAGTCCTGGCAGCTCACGCCTGCCTTCTTCGCGGGGCTGTCGCGGTACTGATCCCAGACGATCTCGAGCTTGATGCCGAGATTGACGGCCACCTGATGGCAGCTCACGCAGAACTCCGACTTGCCGAGCTGAGGGTTCGTCATCATGCCGTTGTGAATGCTCATGCCCCGCCCGTCCTTGCCGGTCTTGACGGAATAGGTCTCCTTGTTGGCGATGACGTCCTTGATCACGCTCTTCTCGCCGGTGCCGTAGACCGGCTCGAAGATCTTGCCCGGCTCGACCCGGCGCTCGCCGTCGACCTTGCCGTACTGCTCCTTCACGCGGTGGCACGTGATGCAGGTGATGCCTTCGCGTGAGATGGCGGCGCGCTCCCAGAGGGGCGTGTCACGCTTCTCGCCGAGCTGTGTGCCGACCTGCTGGTGGCAGCGCACGCAGAAAGTGCCGACCGTCCCTTTGGTCAACTCCTGAAACTTCTGCTCAAAGGCGTGGAACATCGGCGAGATCGACGCGTAGGCGTGGTTCGAGGATGCCCATTCGTCGTAGATCTGCTTGTGGCATTCACCGCATTGGGCGGCGGTCGGATAGAGGGAGAGGGTCTCCTCGTCCACTACTGGGATCGGCGAGTCCTTGCCCTTCGAGGCTTTGGCTATGGCTCCGAAGATGGACATCTGTCCCTTGCCCTGTGCGCCGGCGCCTTCGGACAGCTTCTGCTCTCCGCTGGTTCCGGCAGGCTTGGCGTCAGCGGCGCCGGCTTTTCCAACCGCACCCTTATCCTTCGCGCGCTTCTCCTCGTCGCTTTTGACAAGAGCTTCGAGCAGGGCGTTCGGATCGCCTTGTGCCGCCTGGGCTATTATGAAGCTCGGCTGCTCCTGCGCGGTATGGCTTTGCGTCCCCGTGCCGGACCCTGCCGTAGCCTTCTGGCCAAGGACTGGGATGCTGCTCAGCAGGGTGCCTGCAAGAGCGCAGGAAAACAGCATCGAAACGCCGACTAGCGTTGTCGCTTTACGCATTACTCTATTCCCCCGTGGGGCCTGCCTCATTCCCCCACAGAATTCGAGGCAGAATTCCCAATTCCAGCAATCGCGCTAAAAGTGGCGCTGGTGCCGAAGTTTAGAAAGACTAATTAAGGAAATGGGCGTCACGGGGTCGGCTCCATAGCAAATTCATGGCGAAAAATGGCCAAAACCGACAGAAAATACTCGATCTGGATTTACGCGATGCAATATTATGAAATAGTCGGTTATTATATAACCCGTTTGACTTAGTCATTCGGCGAAGAAAATGCATTTCCCCGAGGGGTGGCGATCGACGGCATGGGCCTCTCCGCAAGTGGCTATATCAGCGTGCTTTGCTGGCTTCCCGGGACACGCGCTACGCTCCCGCAAGGATGGCAGGGCGCCGCCGCCGCTTTCATGGCGGACAGCTTCCTCATCTTTTTGCCCGAAAGGTGTCAACGGCCCGCCACCTTTATCCGCCCATGATCGAATGGATCGGCAATTGCCGGCAATCAAGGTGATTATTTCCGCGTAAGAGAATAAGCGCGTCGATATTCAGATTGCCGCATTGCGCCTAAATCTTGAGCTAGGGCGTAGCTATTGGTGCCCCGATAAAATGCTCATCCCGCTAAATGGTCGAGATGAGTATTTTCAAATTGAGTATGCGTGCCTCTCGGTGCGGCGAGAAGCGGCGGTAACCGAGGTGAGAGTACCCGCAGAGGCGGGATTTGTTGGAGTTTCAGGACCGGCAATGACAAGAAACCACCAAGTCACGATCAATGGCACGAGCTTCGTTGCGCGCCGCGGCGAGTTGCTGCTGGATGCGGCGCTGAGCAATGGCGTTGACCTGCCCTATGACTGCCGCGCCGGACACTGCGGGACGTGCTGCGTCAGGCTTGTATCCGGGGAAGTGCTGGGCGGCGAAGGTGCCGAGCCCGGCATCGTTCATGCCTGCCAATGCCGCATTGTCGGCGATGCGGTTGTCGAGAAGGAGCAGTCGTCGGGTGTGCGCACGGTCGATGGCGTGCTCGGCTCATTGCGTCCGCTGTCACCCGACGTGATGGAAGTCGGCATCAGGACGGACCGCGCGCTACCTTATCATGCGGGGCAGTATGCGCAGGTGCGGTTCAATGGCTACCCGGGCCGTCCCTTCAGCATCACGCATCCCCTGCACGGCAATCCGAACAATTGCTCGGTGTGGTTCCATGTGCGGCGCATGAAGGATGGGCGTGTCACCTCGGCGCTGGGGAAGCGCATCCGGCCGGGCCATCGCGTGAAGCTGACCGGGCCTTATGGCTCGGCGCATTTCCGGCCCCATCTGGATTGCCGTCTCGTTCTCGTCGCGACGAACACCGGCTTTGCGCCGATCTGGTCGATCGCCGTCGCTGCATTGCGCGAGAACCCGGAGCGCATGATGATGATCATCGCCGGCGGACGCTCCATCGAGTCTCTCTACATGGTGCCGGCCCTCGCGCAGCTCGCGCGCTTCCCCAACGTCCTCGTCTTGCCAGTTTGCAGCACGCCGCAGTCCGTGAGCGAAGCCGTGCACCTCGGCCGGCCGACCGACTATCTGCCGCGCCTGCTTCCGACCGATGTGGTCTATGCCTGCGGCGCGCCGGGCATGGTCGAGTCGATCAAGTCGATCGCGGCGCACGCCGGCGCGGCCTGCTACGCGGACCCGTTCCTGCCGACGACCGACGATACCATCGAGGCTGGCGCCTTGACCCGCGCCACGAGTTGGATCGCCGAGCTCACCAGCGAACAAAAGGGCCGGTTCACGCTCGATCGGAAGCCGCGCGAACCGTCGACACAGGCATATGGGATGGCTGAAGCAAGGGTGAGAAGTCATTTTCGTTCCTAGCGTGCGTGGCCTTCGGTCGATCGGGTGCGGCCCCAGAGCTCCGCTCTGGTCTTTCGCGCTTTGTCTCTGCGGCGTGCTGATGGTCTTCGGCCTTGCCGCGGAAGGCACAGTCGCGTCCGACCCGGCCAAGATCGTTGGGCCGAACGCGTGCGCCGAATGCCACAAGCAGGAGTCCGAGGCCTGGCAGGCTACGCATCATTTCAAGACGTTCCGCGAGATGCCGCGCAAGAAGGAAGCGAACCAGATCGCGGAGCGCATGGGCATTCAGCGCATCAGATCGGACAGCATGTGCCTCGGCTGCCATTACACCGTGCAGCAGAAGGACAGCGCCAAGCAGCCGATTGCCGGCATCTCGTGCGAGTCCTGCCACAGTGCTGGTGAAGACTGGATCAAAGTCCACAGCGGGTTCAGCGGCAAGAACGAGAAGACCGAGACCAAAGCGGAGAAGGAGGCGCGTTTGAAGCTCGCCGATTCCAAGGGGATGATCAGGCCGTCCTCCATCTATCGGCTGGCGAAGAACTGCTACAGCTGTCACGTCGTGCCGCAGGAAGATCTCGTCAACAAGGGCGGCCATACTGCCGGCAGCGCCTTCGAGATGGTGTCATGGTCGCAGGGCGAGGTGCGGCACAATACCTGGCACTCCAAGGGCAAGGAAAACGTGCCGGCCAATGCAGCGCGCAAGCGCTTGCTCTATCTCATTGGCCTCGGCGTGGAGCTCGAGACGGCGCTGCGGGCAGTCGGAAAGGCGACAGCACGAAGAACCTATGCTTTCGCGATGGCGAAGCGCGCCGACCGCGCGCGCAAGCAGCTCGCCGATGCGGCGAAGGCCGCGCCGAACGTTCCGGAGATCGCAAAGCTGGTCGAATACGGCCATTCGGCCGGGCTGAAGCTGAACAACGAGCGCTTTCTGGCTGCTGCCGCGGACGGCGTCTCCAAGACTCTCACCAGCATTTCCGAGAAGTACGACGGCAGCACCATGGCGGGGCTCGACAGCCTCATACCCGGGCCGGACAAGTTTAAGGGCGCGCCGAAATAGGCCGGCGTGCAACCGATCTTGCCGACTGGAAACGGCGACAACCGAAATGAGCTTGATGGGGGAAGAACAACCGCAATGGATGTTTACTGGGGACCACCATGAGATCCGCGGTACGCCGCGCGTCCTACGGCTCGATCGGCGGCCGGACGGGATGGGGACTTCTCATCGCGGTGATTTCCGGTTGCCTGTTCTGGCTCGTCTGGATCTATGGTCACGGGCTCCGCGACCCGCGCTATCTCGATGGATGGCTGCTCGCCATTGGCATGGGGCTGCAGCTATATTTTCATGTTGCCATCAAGCGAGGCAGTCTCACACCCAAGTCCGCCGCGCGCTGGCGGGCAATCCATATTTTTGTTGGTTACCTGCTGATCGCCGTTTTCATCTCGCATTGCGATTTTTCTCTGCCGGATACCGGCCTTGAATGGGCCCTGTGGGCGGGCTTCGTGCTGGTGACGCTGACAGGCATTTTCGGCACCTATCTCGCATGGGCGCTGCGCGCCAAGCACGGGATCGACGAGAGCCTGAGCTTTGATCGCATTCCTGCCCGCCGGGTGGAGCTGGCGCAGGAGGTCCATGACCTCGTCATCGAGAGTGATCCGGCGCCCACGTTGCTCGCCTTGCCGGTGCCGCCCCATGACGCCTGGATCATGGACCTCTACACCACGCACCTGCACGACTTTCTCCAGCGGCGGCGCAATTTCCGCGCCCATCTCATCGGCTCACAGCGCCCGCTCAAGCGATTGACCGACGAGATCGACAACCTCTCGCGCTACGTCGACCAGCAGAGTCAGGAGAAGCTTGCCGCCATCAAGAGCCTGGTGATCGAGAAGGATCGGCTCGACTTCGCTCGTGTCCATCTCGGGCTCGCCAGATGCTGGCTGTTCGTGCATGTCCCCGTTACCTACGCACTGATCGTGCTGGTAGCGCTGCACGTGATCGTCGTCTACGCCTTCTCGGCGGGGGCGTTCTGATGTGGCCGCGGGTGCTGACAAGAGCGGCCAGGCTGCCGAAGGCAGAGAGGCCCACGGGGCCGAATGTCTTGCGCGATCGGATTGCGATGCTGTTGGCGGTCGCGACGGCGTTGTGCATGGTTGCACTTTTCATTTTCGCCAAGGACAGGCAGTTCCTGATGCCGGGACCGCTTACGAGCGCACACGGCGCGATCGAAAGCTGCAGCACTTGCCACACCAACAGCGGCAGCAGCAATGTAAGCTGGCTGCAAGGCTTGGTCGCTGGCGGCGGACACGCCGACAGCCAGGCTTGTCTCACTTGTCACAAGATGCCGGACACCGCCTTCAATGCACACAGTGCCTCGGCCGAGGCTCTGAAGCAGAGCACTGCGCGCATGACCAAAATCGCCGCAGCGACGCCCGCGCCACTGTCCGCCCGCGCCCAGAGCGCCGCTTTCCCGACCCATGGCAAGGTCGCCGGCGCTCTCGCTTGTGCGACTTGCCATCAGGAGCATCAGGGTGCCAGTTTCAATCTCAGCAAAATCTCCAACGAGCAGTGCCGCTCCTGCCACGTAGTGAAGTTCGATAGCTTCGACGGCGATCATCCGAAGTTCGAGAACTACCCCTTCAAGCGGCGCACGCGCATCATCTACGATCATGCCGGGCATTTCGGTAAGCACTTTCCGGAGATCGCGAAGAAGGATCCGGCGAAGCGCATTCCCGAGACCTGCTCGAGCTGTCACAACAGCCGTGC
Source organism: Pseudomonadota bacterium (assembly GCA_963205015.1). GTDB lineage: Bacteria > Pseudomonadota > Alphaproteobacteria > Rhizobiales > Hyphomicrobiaceae. The sequence goes on along the minus strand of CAUJKI010000392.1, from coordinate 17,043 downwards.
GGACAAGCGCGTCATGGCCGTGGCACCGTTCGAGCAGACCTGCGCCACCTGCCATCTCGACCAGATCACGGGCAAGGAGCGTGCCAGTGGTCCCAAAGGTATTGCCTTCCTGAGCTTGCCCGGTCTCGACCTGCAAACATTGAAGAAGAAGAACGCGGCGATCGGCGAGTGGCCGGCCGAATCCGAAGCAGCCCTCACGCCCTTCATGAAGACGATGATCGGCCGCACGCAGCGCGGCCGCGCCCTCATCAAGACCGTGGACAGCCTGAACCTTCAGGACCTCACACGCGCAAACGACGCCCAGATCAGGGCGGTGACCAATCTGGTGTGGGAGATCAAGAGACTGTTCTATGCCCTGATCTCGGGAAAGGCATCGGACGTGCTGGGCGATCTCGGTATCGGCGGCGGAGCGAAGCTCAGTGCGAGCCTCGTTGCCGACCTGACCGCGAGTATCCCGCGGGACGTGCTCGTCAGTGCGCATCAGCAGTGGCTACCCAATCTCGGCACGGAGATGGCCAGTCGCCCCGAACAGCGACAAGAAAAGCGTCAGGATGATAAGGCGCAGGACCATGGTGGATGGATCACCACCACGACCGAATCCAGATCGACCGTCGACAGTGGCACGGGCACCATTCCTGAAGTGATCCGGCTCGCTCAGTCCGATCAACCGGCACGCGCCAGGACTACAACCGAGGTTGCTCAAGCGAGCGGGAAAGCAGATGCGGCCGGCGAGCAGCCCCGGGCCAAGGCGGGGGATCAAACCGATGATCTGCTGTACCCGACAGAGGAAGAGCTACGCGGGGTCGCGGGGCCTCTCAAGGACGCTCTCAAAGCAGGTCCGCCCAAGGGCGCAGCCGGAAAAGCGGAGCCTCCCAGCAATGCGGATGCAGCGCCGCCCGCAGATAGCGCCCCTGCGCCAAGTGCGGCAGCGGCGGCTCCGGCAGGGACTGCGCCCGAGATCAGCATCAAAAGCAACGTGGATCCGGAGAACTGGGCCGAGTACGGCGGCTGGTATCGGCAGGACTACGCGATCTTCTACCGGCCCGCAGGTCACACGGACAAGTTCATCTACTCCTGGCTGTTCCTGAGCGGACCGCAAGCACCGAAAGGCAGCAAGAGTCCGGCGGCGGCCGTATTCGATGTTCTCAGGAGCAAGGATGCGCAGGGCTCGTGCACGAAGTGCCACAGCGTCGACGACATCCAGGGAAAGGGGCGGCTCGTCAATTTCTCTCCGCCATCAAGCGAGAGCCGGCAGGGACGCTTCACGCAGTTCATCCACGAGCCGCATTTCGGCATCCTCGAGAACCGTGGCTGCCTCACCTGCCATAGCCTCGAGAAGGACCGCCCTTATCTGAAGAGCTTCGAGCAGGGCAATCCGCACAAATTCGAGTCGAGCTTCGGTGGCGTGAAGAAGGAGCTCTGCCAGACCTGCCATACTGCCGGCATGGCGCGACAGGACTGTCTGACGTGTCACACGTATCATGTGAATGGCGTGACGACGCCGATCATGAGCACGAAGGTCCCAACGGAATAGCTAGCGCTGTCGTTGCTGCAAGTCTTAGTTGCGGATCGGCGAGGGAGGGGCGGCTTCAGAGCCGCGCAAGGCTGCATTCTCGGCACGGATGCGCACGGCCAGCACGGCGGCATTCAGAAGGGAGAAGACAACGGCATAGGTGACGAGCCCGAAGGCCATGGGCAGCACGAATATCTCGGCCGCGACGACGGCATAGTTCGGATGAGAGAGAAAGCGATAGGGGCCGCTGCTGACCGGCGGCTTGCCGGGTGGTACGATGATGCGCGTCGTCCATCGTGGGCCGAGGGCGAACAGAACCCATGCCCTCATACCCTGCAACAGCACAAAGGCCGCCAGCCAGCCGTAGTGCGGATGGGTACCGCTCGCCAGGAGCCAGAGCCCGGCCAGCCACGCGGCATGCAGCGCGACGATCAATGGATAATGCGATGCGCCATGCTCGATCGCGCCAGCCTGCTTGAGGCGCACCTCGTTGAACCGGGCGTACATGATCTCGGCGAGTCGTTGCACCGTCACGAGGGCGAGCACGATAATGGCGATGGGATCGAGATCGGGCCAGCCGGACATCATGAAAATCCCCGCGCCAGCGTCACGGTGCTCAGCGTGAAGCCGGGTCCGAGGGCCATCAGCATCGATCGCGGCGGCAAGCCTGTGGCCACTGCGCGCTCAAGCACGAACAGCGCGGTCGGCGCGGACATGTTGCCGTAGCGGGCGAGGACGGCGCGTTCATGATCGAGGACACCTGTCCTCAACGACAGGCCCGTTTCGATCGCCTCTACGATCTTCGCGCCGCCGGGATGACAGATGAAGCGGTCGATGCCGCTGCGCGACGAGCCTTGGCGCTGGAGCATGCCGTCGACTGCAGGCCGCAAATGCTCCATGGCAAATGGCGGGATCGAGCGGTCGAAGATGACGCCGAAGCCCTGCGGATCGACATCCCAGCCCATGATGTCGAGCGTATCCGGCCAGGTATATTCATCCGCGGTTGCGATCCGCGCATGGCCGTGGGCATTCGTTCGGATGACGGCGGCCGCGGCACCGTCGCCGAACAGCGCCAGCGCTACGATGTTGGCCTTGGTCAACTTGTCGAGCCGGATGGCGAGTGAGCACAACTCCACCGCGACCAGCAGAACATTGCTGCCAGGTCGCGCTTCGGCGAGGCGCGCTGCGATGGACAGGCCGGTGACGCCGCCGGCGCAGCCGAGACCGAACACGGGGACGCGCGCAACATCGGGGCGCAGGTTGAGTGCTGGTGCTGCCCGTGTCTCCAGGCTCGGCGTCGCGATCCCGGTCGAGGAGACGGTCACGACGCAGTCGATCTCCGAGCCCGAAATGCCGGCCCGCTCGAGTGCACCGCGCGCCGCCGCGACGAAAAGTGCTGCGCCTTCGGAAAGGTACACGTCCGTGCGCTCGGACCAGGAGCGATCCTGCTCATACCAGGCGCCCGGTCGGACGGCGTGGCGGGTTGCAATGCCGGCGTTCTCGAACACCGGCGCGAGGCGCTCGAACTCGGGCATACGCAGGCCGAACGCGCGCCGCGTGCGCTCTGCGGCCTCGCTCTGCGTGACGACGTGCTCGGGTACGGCGGTCGCAATCGAGCACAACCGCGCTTGGGCTTCAGGCAAGGTCTAACCTCCCGGAATGCCCCCCGAGAAAGTCAGGACGATTGTGCCCCTATACAAGTCTGGTCACGCAACCACGTCGAAAAGATGGACGGCGCAGCTCAGGCGTCCAGGAAGTGCACGCGCCCGACATCCACGGTGACGGAGACCGGGCTGCCGACGTCCTGCAACCCCTCAGCCGATGCGAAGGGGGATTCGACGAGGATCTCTGAGCCGGCAATCGACACGCCATATCGGATGACGGCGCCGAGGAACTCCCGATGGACGATGACCCCCGCCAAGCCCGGGCTGCCGGGCGCGCTGAGCACGGCGTGCTGGGGGCGGAAGACGAGCTTGGTTTGCCGCGGTGTCAAACCACCCGGCGGCAGCGGTAGCGCGGCGGCCTCGTTGATCGCGAACACGCGCTCGGCACCGTTCTCGGCAATCCGGCCCGCGAGGATGTTCGCCGTGCCGAGAAAACCGGCAACGAAGAGGTTTGCGGGCCGCTGATAAAGCTCCATGGGCGTGCCGACCTGCTGGACGGCACCGTCGTTCAGCACGGCAATGCGATCGCAGATGGAATTTGCTTCCTCCTGGTCGTGCGTGACGAAGATCGTCGTCAGTCCCAGGCGCTGCTGAAGGTCGCGCAGTTCGCGGCGGACCTGGACGCGCATCTTTGCATCGAGGTTGGAAAGCGGTTCGTCGAGCAGCAGGACTTTTGGCTCGACGGCGATCGTGCGCGCGAGGGCGACGCGCTGCTGCTGGCCGCCCGAGAGTTGTGAGGGAAAGCGGCTCGCGAGCGCTTCGAGCCCTACCAGTGCCAGCGCCGATCTTACCTTCGCGGCAATTTCTGCACGGGGAACTCTGCGCTCCTCGAGGCCGAACGCGACGTTGCGCTCGACCGTCATGTGCGGCCAGAGCGCATAGCTCTGGAAGACCATGCCGACGTCGCGCCGCCAGGGCGGTAGATGCGAGATGTCGTTGCCGCCGAGCCGCACCTCGCCGCGATCGGTCTGGTTGAAACCGGCGATCAGCCGCAGAAGCGTGGTCTTGCCGCAGCCCGAGGGGCCGAGGAAGGCAAAGAACTCGCCCGGGCGTATGGACAGGCAGACATCCTTGAGGATGTGGTTGGCCCCATAGGAGAGATCGACGTTCCGGATCTCGATGCCGACGCCTTGCCGTTCCGACATTGCTGTCTTGGCCCTTCAGGTGCGTGTGTTGCGCAGATGCTGGTTCCGCTCGATGATCCAGTTCGAGATGAGCGAGCAGACCGCGACAAGAACAACGGCGATGATGCCGAGCGCGGCGCCCGGCCCGCGCCCGGCCGGCGACTGCATGAAGACATAGAGGCCATAAGCCAGGGGCGCATCGGACGTGCTCTGCACGAGCATGAGCGTTGCCGAGAGCTCGACGGCTGCCGTGGCGAAGCTCGTGACGAAGCCCGCCAGCATGCCTCCCATCATCAACGGCAGAACAATGCGCCGGACGGTGCGGTACTTGGTGGCACCGAGGTTTTCGGCAGCCTCCTCGAGCGAGGACGACACCTGCTGCAGGGCCGCGTAGCAGGCGCGCAGCGCATAGGGGAGGCGACGTATGGCGAGCGCGAGCACGATGACGAACCAGAACGAGGCGAACGACGTCCCGTCCGGCATCTTCACATCGAAGAACGTCCGCAGATACCCGATACCGAGGACGACGCCCGGAATGGCGAGCGCGGCGGAAGCCGTCCAGTCGAGCCACTGGCGGCCGGGCAGCTTGGTCCGCAGGACGAGATAGGCGATGGCCGTGCCGAGCACGACATCTATGGTGCCGGCGAGTGTCGCATAAAGCAGCGTATTCTTGATGAACACGCTCGACTCCGCAAAGACGCGTGTGTAGTGCGCAAAAGTGAAGGCGTCCGGGAGCGGGCTGAACGACCAGACGGTCGCGATCGACAGCAGGAAGAGCCCGATGTGCGGCGCGAGCACCAGGAACAGGATGAGCAGCACGACGGCATAGGCGCCGATGGCTTGACTGAGATTCATGGGCCTCTTGGTGAGACCGCCGCCACCGCGTTGAACGGTCGCGTAGTCACGACCCTTCATCACCCACGCCGATGCACCCATGGCGGCGACCGAGACAATGATCAGCACCACGGCAATCACATAGCCCATGGGATCGGCGAGCCCGATGGACGTGATGCGGAGATAGGCTTGCGGGGCCAGCATGTCCTTGACGTTGAGCAGCAGCGGCGTCGCGAGATCGTCGAAGACTTTTACGAACACAAGGCTCGCGCCCGCGATATAGCCGGGCATCGCCAGCGGAAAGACAATGCGGCGGAAGAGACGCAAGCCGTGGCAGCCGAGGTTCTGTGCGGCTTCCTCCATGGAGCGGTCGATATTGCGGAGCGCTGCGGAGAGATTGATCAGGATGAAGGGGAAGTAGTGGACGGCCTGAGCGAAGACGACGCCGTTGAGGCCTTCCATGAAGGGGATCTTGAACCCGAGCCAGTCATCGAGCAGCAGATTGATCGTGCCGTTACGGCCGAACAGGAGCTGCATGGCTACGGCGCCGGCAAAGGGCGGCATGATGAGCGGAATGAAGCCCAGCATCTGGACGAGGCCGGCGCCGCGGAACTCGAAGCGCGTCGTCAGGTAGGCGAGCGGCAGCGCGAAGAGCGACGCGAGAACGACCGTCATCACCGCGACGTACATCGAGTTCCAGAACGACGCGATGAAGAGATCGGTGCGCGCGAAGTCGTAGAAGTTGATCAGCGTGAAAGTGCCGCTGCCCTTCTCCGTGAAGGCGACGTAGATGACGGTGAGCACAGGTATGACGAGGAAGAACGCCAGGAACAGCGCGATCAGCGCCGCCAGAAGCGCCTGGCCAGGCGTGGCGGCAAACCGCCGTGCCGGCGCGCGCGGAGCATCGATCGCGATGGTCAAGGCGCGCTACCTTCAGCGGGCGAGCTTGGCCGCTTCTGCCGCCTTGGCCTCCGCCGCGGCATAGTTGCTCTTCGCGCTTGCGGCCCACTGCTGCTCGAGCTCGGCCTGCCGTGCCGACTTCTGCTTGCCGCCGGTGAAAGCAGCGCGGACCTCCGGCGAGGCGGCCTGCTCGGCCGTAACAGGCATCTTCGCGACGAGATCGCGGGCCTCCTGGAGGAGTGCTCTGCCCGCCGGCGTGTCCTTCTTCGCGAGGGCGGCCTCGGCGGCATGGATGGCCTTCGTCGCCGCCTTTAGACTGTCGAGCTGGAAGCTGACGAGCTGATCGTAGAGCGTATCGACGACCGCCGTGCGCGCGCTCGAGACGCCGGAATCGAAGGTCACCTTGCCGCCGAGCGAGGGATCCTTGAAGGGGTTCGGATAGTCAGCCGGCGCCTTGGTGTAGGTCTCGGGCCGTACCGGGAGGCGGCGGACGCCCTTGTCGAGCAGCACTTCCTGTCCCGCAGCCGAGAGAATAAACTCCACGTAGGCTTCCGCACCGGCCTTGTTCGGTGGATTGGCCACCACCGCGACGTTTGCCGGAACGATAGTCGTCACGGTCGGATAGACGAACTTCACGGGAAAGCCCGCGGCCTGGGCCGCGAAGGCAAAAAAGTCGATGACGATGCCGTAGCCGACCTGGCCAGAGTTCACCGCGTCGGGCACGCCGAAGGAGCGCTCGGTGACATCGCGAAGATTGCCGCTCCACTCCTTGATGGTGCGCCAGCCCTTGTCCCAGCCCTCGCCCTGCAGAATGGTCTCGAGCGTCAGGTGCGTGGTGCCCGAGCGCGACTGCGCCGCGATCGACACGTGGTCGAAGTAGACGGGCTTGGCGAGGTCCTGCCACTCCTTCGGGTCGGGCAGCTTGTTGGCCTTCACGTAGCGCTCGTTCCACATGATGCCGTAGCCGGAGGCCGCAAAGCCGGAATAATAGCCATCAGGGTCATTGATGGGATATGCGCCGATCTTGGCGGGAATGCCCGTCGCCTTCGGCTTGTAGAGCTGGAGAAGCTTCTTGCCCTTCAGCACCTCGAAGGCATCGGGCGCCGAGGCCCAGAAGATGTCGACCTGGTTGGCCGACCGGGTCTCCTCGAGCAGCTTGACGCCGGCATTCGTGTTCCGGTTCTGGATCTCGACGGTCGTGCCGGGGTGGGCCGCCTCGAAGGCCTTCTTGAAGGGGTCGGTCACGTCCTTGGAGAAGGAGGTGAGCACCGTGACCTTGCCGGTCGGAGCCTGCGCCTGGGCGGGAGCGAGGGCGGCCAGGACGGCCAATGCAAGGAGCTGAATGAACGCGCGCATCGTGTGCTTCCTCCCAGGAGGTGCGGCTATGCCGGCTGTGGGCCCGCCCGGGTCCGTTCCGGCTTGCTTACAACGGATGTTTCTGAACCTTCAGCTGCCGGCCCGTCAATCCGAATTAAAGCAGTGGCCATGCTGCAGGAGCGGGCGAGGAAGTGGCGTGCCACATGCCACGCCGCCGCTGCATCTGGGAGATCGCTTCAGCTTGTTGTTGCGGGGTTCCCGGCGATATGCCCCGCCTCTCCGCGGCCGCGCGTCAGACGGGTTGCGAGCGCGGCGATCTCGCCGACGATGCCGCGGCGGAACAGCAGCACGGTGATGACGAAGATCACGCCCTGAATGACAAGGACCCACTCGCCGAAGCCGGCGAGGTAGTTCTGCATGGTGATGATCACGGCGGCGCCCGCGATCGGGCCGAAGACGGTGCCCATGCCGCCGACGAGCGTCATCAGCACGACCTCGCCGGACATCTGCCAGGTGACATCGGTCAGGGACGCAAGCTGGAACACAATGGCCTTCGTGGCGCCGGCGAGGCCGGCGAGCGTCGCCGACAGCACGAACGCGAGCAGCTTGTAGCGGTCGACGTGATAGCCGAGCGAGATCGCACGCGGCTCGTTCTCGCGGATCGCCTTCAGCACCTGGCCGAAGGGCGAATGGATGGTGCGATAGATGATCAGAAAGCCGGCGGCGAAGATGGCGAGAACGAGGTAGTAGAAGTGTATGTCGCTCGTGATGTCGATGAAGCCGAGCACCGGCCGCCGCGGCACGGCCTGAATACCATCTTCACCGCCCGTGAATTTTGCCTGCAGACAGAAGAAGAAGACCATCTGCGCGAGCGCAAGCGTCACCATCGCGAAATAGATGCCCTGCCGGCGGATGGCGATCAGGCCGGCAATCAGGCCGAGGACCGCGGCGACGCCCGTTCCGGCAAGGATGCCGATTTCCGTCGGCCAGCCCCATGCCTTGACCGTGTAGGCCGAGACATAGGCTGCAAAGCCGAAGAACATCGCGTGGCCGAAGGACAGGAGGCCGACGTAGCCGATCAGCAGGTTGAAGGCCAGCGCGAAGAGCGCGAAGCAGAGGACCTTCATCAGGAAGACAGGATAGATCGCGAGCGGCGCCACGAGGAGGATCGCGATGAGCGCCGCGAAGATCGGCATGTCGTAGTTTTTCATCGGGGCGCTCCTCAGCGCGGCGTTCCGAAGAGGCCCGCGGGCCTGATCATGAGCACGATAGCCATGATGACGAAAATGACAGTGTTCGAGGCCTCCGGATAGAAGACCTTGGTCAGTCCCTCGATGATGCCGAGGCCGAAGCCCGTGAGGATCGAGCCCATGATCGAGCCCATACCGCCGATCACCACGACGGCGAACACGACGATGATGAGGTTCGATCCCATGATCGGGTTTACCGAATAGATCGGCGCGGCAAGTACACCGGCCAGCGCGGCGAGGCCCACGCCGAAGCCGTAGGTCAGGGTCATCATGCGCGGCACGTTGATGCCAAAGGCGCGAACGAGCGTCGGGTTCTCGGTGGCGGCGCGCAGGTAGCTGCCGAGCTTGGTCTTCTCGATCATGAACCATGTCGCGAGGCAGACGACGATCGAGACGATGATGACCCAGCCGCGGTACCAGGGTAGGAACATGAAACCCAGATTGGTCCCGCCGGGAATGGGATTGGTGTAGGGGAGGCCCGATGAGCCGTACTGCCTGCGGAAGAGGCCTTCGAAGATCAGCGCAAGCCCGAAAGTCAGCAGCAGCCCGTAGAGATGGTCGAGGTGGTAGAGGCGCGCCAGGAACAGCCGCTCTAGCAGAATGCCGAGCGCGCCGATGACGATCGGTACGAGCAGCAGCGCCCCCCAGTAGGGAATGCCGAGATACGTCAGCATCATCCACGCGCCGAAGGCCCCCATCATGTACTGGGCGCCGTGCGCGAAATTGATGACGTTGAGCATGCCGAAGATGACGGCAAGCCCGAGGCTCAGCAGCGCGTAGAAGGCGCCATTGATGAGGCCAAGCAGAAGCTGGCCGAAGAGCGCCTGGGGCGGCACGCCAATGAGTTCAAACATGCGATCTCCCGCCTGAGGCTAGCGAGGCGGCGCTCACGCGCCGCCCCACCTGAGTGCACTACTTCTTCACGAGCGGGCAATCGCCCTGATCCATCGGGCGGAACGCTTCCGCCGCAGGGATCGTCGCGCGCAGCTTGTAGTAGTCCCATGCACCCTTGCTCTCCTTCGGGGCTTTCACCTCGAAGAGGTACATGTCGTGGATCTTGCGGCCATCTGCGCGGATCTGGCCCTTGCCGAAGAGTGCATCCTCGGTCGGCATCGACTTCATCTTTGCGACGACAGCGGCGCCATCACCATCGGCCTTCAGCTCATGCACGGCCTTGAGGTAGTGATAGACGGCCGAGTACACGCCAGCCTGCACCATCGTCGGCTTGTTACCTTTGTTGGCCTTCTCGAAATCGGCCGAGAATGCACGATTGGCGTCGGTCTGATCCCAGTACCAGGCTTCCGTGAGGATCAGGCCCTGCGCCGTCTGGAGGCTCAGCGCGTGCACGTCGGTGATGAAGACGAGGAGACCGGCGAGCTTCTGCCCACCCTGGACGATGCCGAACTCGGCAGCCTGCTTGATGGAGTTGGTCGTGTCACCGCCGGCATTCGCGAGGCCGATGATCTTGGCCTTCGACTGCTGCGCCTGCAGCAGGAACGACGAGAAGTCCTGGCCGGGGAAGGGATGGCGGACTTTTCCGACGACCTTGCCGCCGCTCTTCTCGACCACTGCGGCGGTGTCGCGCTCGAGGGCGTGGCCGAAGGCATAGTCGGCCGTCAGGAAGAACCAGGTATCACCGCCGGTCTTCACGATGGCGTTGCCGGTGCCGTTGGCGAGGGCCCAGGTGTCATACGTCCAATGAACAGTATTGGGCGAGCAGGCCTTGCCCGTCAGATCCGACGACGCCGCGCCGGAATTGAGCATGACCTTGTTTTTCTCTCTGACAATGTTGTGCACGGCCAGCGCGACCGAGGAGGTCGGGACGTCCACCACCACATCGACATTGTCGACATCGAACCACTGGCGGACGGTGGTCGATCCCACGTCCGGCTTGTTCTGGTGGTCGGCAAAGACGACCTCGATCTTGTCGTGGCACTTCGTGGTCTTGCAGTAGTCGGCGATTGCCCGACGCGCCGCCCATACGGAGCCCTGGCCGGAGAGATCGGCATAGAGACCGGACTGATCGTTCATGACGCCGATCTTGATGCCGCCGTCGGTGTACTGCGCGAGGGCCGGAGTTGCCGTCAGTGCGGCGGCCGCGGCGGCGAGGGCTAGTGCTTTCAAACGCATGTATTTCTCCAATCCTAGGGGACTTCTAGACTCCAAGATGCGCCTCGAGCCGCTGGCGATTGTTCGCCAGCTGCCCGTTCTCGATCTCGTCGACCACAGTGCCGTGCTCGACGAGATAGTGGCGATCTGCGACGGTTACAGCGAAGTGAAGGTTCTGCTCGACGAGAAGAATGGTGAGACCACGCTTCTTCAGGTCTCGAATGACGGCGCCGATGTGCTGCACGATGACCGGGGCCAGACCTTCCGTCGGCTCGTCGAGCAGCAGCAACTCGGCGCCCGTGCGCAGGATGCGCGCGATGGCCAGCATCTGCTGCTCGCCGCCGGAAAGCTTCGTGCCCTGGCTGCGCGCGCGCTCCTTGAGCTGGGGAAAGAGGGTGTGCACCTCGCCGATCGAGAGACCGCTGCTCTTGACGGCCGGCGGCAGTAGCAGGTTCTCGGTCACATTGAGGCTGGCGAAGATCCCGCGCTCCTCCGGGCAATAGCCAATGCCGAGGCGCGCAATGTTGTTGGAAGGGAGGCCGATGGTCTCGGTCTGACCATAGCGGATCGATCCCGTGCGCTTCTGCACGATGCCCATGATCGAGCGCATGGTCGTCGTCTTGCCGACGCCGTTGCGGCCGAGCAGCGTCACGACCTCGCCCTTGCGGATCGAGAACGTCATGCCATGAAGCACGTGGCTCTCGCCGTACCACGCGTGGAGATCGCGGACATCGAGGAGCGGGGACATCTCAGCCATGGGCGCCTCTCAAGGCGGCGCCACTCTCTGTGTCGGTTGTTCCCATGTAGGCCTCGATGACCTGGGGGTTCTGCGAGACCGCGGCATACGGTCCCTCGGCGATGACGCGCCCGCGCGCGAGAACGGTGATCGTATCGGAGAGATCCGCCACCACGGACAGATTGTGCTCGACCATGAGGACGGTGCGCGATTTGGCCGCCTTCCGGATGAGCTGCGAGATCCGGCCGATGTCCTCGCGTCCCATGCCGGCCATGGGCTCGTCGAGAAGCATGACTTCCGGCTCGAGGGCCAAAGTCGTCGCAATTTCGAGTACACGCTTGCGGCCGTAGGGGAGCTCTGCCGCAACCAGATTTTCGGATCCTCCGAGCCCGACATCATGCAGGATCTCGATGGCCCGCGCATTCAGCGCATCGAGGGACGTCTCCGAGCGCCAGAAGTGGAACGAGGTGCCGAGCTGGCGCTGCAGGGCGATGCGCACATTCTCGAGCAGGGTGAGGTGGGGGAACGTCGCCGAGATCTGAAAGGACCGGACGAGGCCGAGGCGCGCAACGCTCGCGGGAGCAAGGCGGGTGATGTCCTCGCCGTTGAGGTAGATGCGTCCGGAGGTCGGCTGAAGAAACTTGGTGATGAGATTGAAGCAGGTCGTCTTGCGGGCGCCATTGGGGCCGATCAGCGCATGAATGGTGCCGCGACGGACCGTCAGATCGACATTGTCGACAGCGCGGAAGCCCTTGAAGTCCTTGACCAGGCTTTCAGTCACAATGGCGGCCGACTTGTCCATTGCCTAGCCTTTCACGTGCGGGGAATGTTGGCGCTGCGGCAATGCTCGTTCGGACATGCGGATACCTCGGGCACCAGGGTGCCCGAACACCCTGAATTCGCTTGTGGCTTTGGTATCTCTACAGCAGGCCCGCTGTCCGCCGTCAAGCGCCCTCGGCATGGGGCGCGCGGGTTCGTCGCGTACCGGACGATCCGCTGACATACGGAGCCATCATTAACGCCAGGGGACCGGCAACGCTGCGGCCGCGACAAGGGCGCGCGCGGTCTGAAACCCCATAAACCGGCCTCGGAACCGCCGCCCGGCATTAAAAGGCGCCCGAGTGAATCCGGGCGCCAAAGGGTGTGTGCACCGCTTGCGCGATCAGCCGCGGTGGAGCGCGCAGATCTTGTTGCCGGCAGGATCGCGCAGATAGGCGAGATAGAGTTTGGCCGGCCCCTCACGCCAGCCGGGCGGATCCTCGATGCTCTTGCCGCCATTCGCTACGCCCGCATCGTGAAAGGCCTTGACCTTCTCCGGACTATCGCAAGCAAAGCCGACCGTGCCGCCGTTGGCGTGCGTCGCGGTGTTGCCGTCGATGGGCTTGGTGAGGCCGAATACTCCGGTCTTGGTGCGATAGAAGATGCGCCCTTTCGGATCGGCCTTGCCCTCCGCGACGCCGAGCGCGCCGAGCACGGCATCATAGAACTTCTTGGAGGCTTCGATGTTATCGGTACCCAGCATGACATGCGAGAACATGCGGTTCTTCTCCTTCGGTTGGCTTCCTTCACTCTGGTCCGGCAAGGGTCGCTGAGCGCCCCGCTTCATGTTTCATCCAACGATGAACTGCTTGGCGTGTGTCTCGTAGTCCTGATAGCCGAGCGTCGCGCGCAGTTCGGCGGGCGCGAGCGCGCTCTCGGCCCCCGCCTTGCCCGCATTGAGGGCGGCGAGCCCTGCCTTCATGCCGGCGACGGCCGGCGACAGCATCCCCGTCGGATACGTACCGATCTTGAGGCCAAGCTCGGCGGCGCGCTTCTGTGAGGGCGTCTCGCGCGGTGCGCCGGGTGAGAGCACGGCGAACGAAGGCCGCCCGGCTGCGGCCGCGACGGCGCGACGGACTTCGGCCTCATCGGCCGGTGAATCGAGAAAGAGGATGTCCGCGCCTTCCGCGACGAACATTTCGATACGCGCTACGGCCTCGTCGATACCCGCCGTCGGCCGGCAGTCCGTGCGGGCCATGACCAGAATGCCGGAGTCCTTTGCGGCCTGCACGGCAGCGCGGACCTTCATGCGCGCTTCCTCGCGCGGCAGGCAGGGCTTGCCTGCAGCGGTGAGGGCGCGCGGCGTGATCTTGTCCTCGATGAGGATCGCGGCGGCACCGGCGCGCCCATAGGCGCGGACCGTGCGCTGCACATTCATGGGATTGCCATAGCCGTGATCGCCATCCGCAAGAACGAGGAGGTCGGGTGCGGCGCCGTGAACCATGTTGAAGGAGTCGAACATCTCCGCAAACGTGATGAGATCGAGATCGGGCCCGCCGAGGCGGCTCGCGGCAACGCAGGAGCCGGAAAGGAATGCCGTCTGGAAGCCGGCGCCAAAGGTGAGCTTGGCTGTGAGGCCGTCCCAGACAGCGGGCATAACCACGAAATCTGGCTTGGCGAGGAGGGCGCGCAGACGGGCGGGAGCGTTCATATCGGATGACTTTCGGGGACTGAGTGGAACATCGGTGAGGGGATAGCATGGCGGTCGGCCGCCGGGAGATCATGGATTGATGCCCCGCGAGGAAGCTGCCAGCAAGGGGGAAATGGGCCGGGCAGGCCTGCGTTGTCGCCTGCGTATATGGAACGCGCTCGACGTCGGTGGCAGTATGGGGCAAGAGCGGGCGCCAGACCCGCCCGAATGACGGCGGGAGAAGGCGGATCAGATGGAGCTCAAGGATCAGATCGTTATCGTGACCGGCGCGGGCCAGGGTATTGGCAAGGCCGCCGCACTGGCGCTCGCTGATGCAGGCGCCGACGTGGTCGTCGTCGATATCAACGAGCACACCCTTGCCGAGACGGAAGCGGCCGTGAAGGCCAGGGGCCGGCGTGCCCTTGCGATCCGCGCCGATCTCGGCAGCGTTGCCGAGATCGACCGCATGGTGGCGGAGAGCATGGCGGCCTTCGGACGGATCGACACCCTGGTCAACAATGCAGGCGTCACGCGGCGCGCCTACATCATGGACCTCACGGAGGAGGATTGGGATCGCATCCACCGCGTCAATGCCAAGGGCGTGTTCTTCTGTCTGCAGCGCGTTGCGCGCGAGATGATCCCGCGCCGCAGCGGCCGCATCATCAATATCGCTTCGGTTGCAGGGAAGGGCTTTCCGGGAACCTCGAACGCGATCTACGCCGCAAGCAAGGGCGCCGTCATAAGCCTGACGAAGACGGCCGCACAGCAGCTCGGGCCACACAATATCAATGTCAATGCCGTCTGCCCTGGCATTGTCAGGACGGCGCTCTACGAGCAGATCGTGAAGGTCATGTCCGAGACCGAGGGGCTCAGCATCGAGGCGGTGGAAGCGCGCGCTGTCGCCAGTGTACCGCTGCGCCGGCCCAACGAGCCCGAAGATATCGCCGACATGATCGTCTTCCTGGCCTCGCCGCGTGCGCGCAACATCGCCGGCCAGTCCTTCAATGTAGATGGTGGCCTGATCCCGGATTGATATCGCCGCGATCGAGGATCCGGATGCCTCGGTGCACGACCAGCGATTGCTTCGTGAAGCCGGCGTACCTGCTCGTTAGCCGACGACCTTGATGTAGGTATCCTTGCGCACGATCTTGTCGCCGCGGAAGGTGTAGAGGTCGCAGCCGAGCCACTCCTGCTTCTGGCCGTTGGGCAGTGTCGCCGTGCGGTGCCATTCCGTGACCGCGCGATTGCCGACGACGTATTCCGCCGTGTGCTCCCACCGGACATCCGGGCTGTTCGCGAAGAGCGGCACGAAGTAGCTGCGGATCTGCTCCTTGCCCTTGTAGGACTGTCCCCACACATCGGGGCCTTTGGCATTGCGGAACTCGCCGTCCTCGGCAAAGCAATCCACGATCGCATCCACATCGCGGCGGGCGAAAGCAGCGCCGATCTCGCGAACGCGCTCGAGCGTGACGGGCTCATCGACGATCTTCTGCATGATGATCCTCCCTGGTGCTAGATCGCGGCTGCCATGAGCCGCTTGAAGAAGCCGTCGGCCTTGGCCTTGTCGATCCAGCGGACGACAGCGACGAGTTCCTGCGATGGTGCAACCCAGATCAGGTTCGTGCCGGCGCCGAGGGCGAACCAGCTATCGGCCGGAGCGCTTGGATAGTTGCGCCCGCCGCGGTTCAGCCACCAGAGAAAGCCGTAGCCATCGTTCGTCGCCGAGGGCTGGAGCGATTGCACCATCCAGCCCTCGGGCAGGATCTGGTGGCTACCCCAGCGCCCGCCATTGGCGACGAGCAGACCGACACGTGCGTGATCGCGCGTCGGAATGAAGAGACCGCCGCCCCAGTGGCTGCCGCCCGAGACGGACTGCACGCGCTTGTCGCCGACCTCCGTCCACGAGGTCGAATAGCCGTGCCATTCCCAATCCCGCGACGCGCCGATCGGCTCCATGATGCGCTCGCGCAGCACATCAGGCAGCGCCCGGCCGAAGCGTTGAAGGAGCGCGAAGGCCAGCACGTTCACGCGCACGTCGTTGTATTCGTAGAAGGTGCCGGGCGTCTGGCGCTGGCGCAGTTCGCCCTTGCGCTTGTTGTTCTCGGCGCCGCCGACCTGGCGGAAGTGGTCGACCTGATCGGACTTCTCCCAGAGCACGCCGTCCCACTCGGAGGATTGTGTGAGCAGGTGTCGCCACGTGATGAGGCCGTTGTGCGGTCCGTCGAAGTGACCGGTCTTGACGCTCGCGCCGACGCGATCGTCGACGCTGGCGATGAGGCCGTCGCCGATTGCGATGCCGGCGAGCATGGAGAGGTAGCTCTTGGCCACGCTGAACGTCACGTCAGCGCGCCGCGTGTCACCCCATTCGGCAATGATGCGCCCGCGTTTCAGGATCATGCCGGCGGGGCCACCACGGGGCCTTACGATCCCAGTGATGTCGCTCCAGGGTCCGCTCTCGTTCCACTCGACGTTCCCGACATAGCGGCCGTCCGGATAGTAGAGCGAGCGCGGCCAAGGGCTCTCCGAGGCTTCTGCCCAGGCGACGGCAGCCTCGAGCTTTCCGGCATCGAAGCCGGCAGCCGCGGGAGCCGCGGCCTCCCAGGCAGCATCGTCGGGAGGGGGCAAATAGGTGGACAATGACACGGAGGTACTCCCATTCGTTCGCGACCGATCGCACTTGAAGCACGGACCAATGCTCGGTCATGCGATCCCGGATGGCAAGGGACCTCGCCGACATGCCTGCTCGCTTCTGGGCGAGAGTCCGGTCAAAGGCCGGTGTGTACGAAGCCCGCCCAGAAATAGGGATGCGCGAACGGACGGGCGAGTGTGGGGGGATCTGCGGCTTCCTTTTCCTTCTGCCCGTCGCCTCGTGCCGGTGTGGGCGCGAGCCACTGGACGGTCGCGCTGTTGCGTCCGCGCTTGAGGTTGGCGGCGCTCATGGCCTCGCCGATCGCCGTGGCGTGTCCGCGTGCGATCCGCCCGGCACCGGCGGCATCCTGCACATAGGCGGCGAGATCGGTATTGGTTGCCTCGCGCAACCAGGCCTGGGCGCGGCGGAGCGCAGTCGCCGGGCGCAGTCGCTCGCCGATATGCAACTCGTAGAAGCGTGCCATCAGGAGGGCCGTGGCGGCGTCGGAGACCGGCCAT
>CAUJKI010000391.1 GCA_963205015.1 Pseudomonadota bacterium | reverse complement strand
GAAGGCGCGCCGATCTTGCGCGTTATCGGCCGCATGCGCGTGAGCCCGCAGATCATCTGGGCGACCAACTTCCGCGAAGTGGTCGAGGTGTCGACGCAGACGCAGACGACCTCCGGCGGCGGAGGCGGCAAAGGGGGTGGTGGGGGCGGCGGTGGCGGCGCGCCGTCCACCGTCACGACGAAGACGACGACCTACCTCTATTTCGTGTCGTTCGCGCTGGGCCTCTGCGAAGGACCGATCGTCGGCATCGGCGGGGTATGGGCGGACGGCAAGCCGCTCGACATGTCGCAATACACCTTCCGCCTCTACAAGGGCGACGAGACTCAAGGACCTGATCCCAAGATCGCGGCGATTGAGGGATCGGGCCGCGTCCCCGGTTTCCGCGGGCTTGCCTATCTCGTGTTCGAGGAGATGCCGCTCGAAAAATTCGGCAACCGCATTCCCCAGATCACGGTCGAGGTCATCCGCCGGCCAAGCGCAACCGGCGTGCGGCTGGAAGACGTGCTCGAGGCCGTGACCATCATTCCAGGACTTGGGGAATTCATTTACGCGACCGACACGGTCTATCGCTCGGACGGATTCGGCCATTCGATCGCCGAGAACCGGCATGGCAGCCATGGCAAGGCGGATTTTTTGGTGGCGCTCGACCAACTGCAGGCGAGCGCGCCGAACGTCAACGCTGTCTCGCTGGTCGTCGCCTGGCACGGCACGGATCTTCGCTGCGGCAACTGCCAGATAAAGCCGAAGGTCGAGTTCGGCGCAAGTAAGGAAACGACGCCCTGGAGCTGGCAGGTCTCCGGCATCGGTCGCGGCAGCGCCGATGTCGTCTCCTCTGACAGCTTCGGCGCCCTGCTCGGTGGCGCGCCCGCGGACCGCTCGGTGGTGCAGGCCATCACTGAGGTCAAGGCGCGTGGCTTGCGGGTCGTGCTCTATCCGTTCGTCGTGATGGACATCCCGACGGGCAACAGCCTGCCGAATCCCTACAGCGACAACGCTGCAACCATTGGGCAGCCGGCCTTTCCCTGGCGCGGTCGCATCACCTGCGCGCCGGCACCGGGTTATACAGGAACGGTCGACAAGACCGCGGCGGCGGCCGCGCAGGTCGATGCCTTCTTCGGCACCGCCATGCCGGCCCACTTCGGGGCGTGGAACGGCAACACGATCCCCTATAGCGGTCCGAACGAATGGTCGTATCGGCGCTTCATCCTGCATTATGCCAAGCTTGCCGTCGCGGCGGGCGGCGTCGATGGCTTCCTGATCGGCTCCGAAATGGTCGCGCTCAATCGCGTGCGATCGAGCGCAGCGGCCTTCCCGGCGGTCGCGCAGATGGCGGCGCTCGCCGCCGACGTGAAAGCGATCGTCGGCTCAAGCTGCAAGGTTGGCTATGCCGCCGACTGGAGCGAGTACGCGAACTTTCGGCCCGATGACGGCTCGAACGACCTCTACTTCCATCTCGACCCGTTGTGGTCGAGCGCGAACGTCGATTTCGTGGGGGTCGACAATTACATGCCGCTCTCCGATTGGCGCTCGGGCCGCCTCCACCTCGATGCCCAAGCCGGCACACCGTCGATCTACGACCAAAATTACCTGCAAGGTAACATCGAAGGCGGCGAGCTCTTCGACTGGTTCTATGCTTCGAGCGAGGACCGCAAAGTCCAAACGCGCACGCCGGTGACGGACGGCGCCTACGGCAAGCTGTGGGTCTTTCGCTACAAGGATTTTTTCAGCTGGTGGGCAAACCAGCACTATGACCGCCCGGGCGGAGTCGAAAGCGCGTCGCCCACAGCCTGGCTGCCGCAGTCGAAGCCGATCTGGTTCACCGAGTTCGGCTGTCCGGCGATCGATAAGGGGACGAACCAGCCCAACGTCTTCTATGACCCGAAATCCTCGGAAAGCGTCCTGCCGTACTTCTCGACCGGCCGGCGCGACGACCTGATCCAGCGCGCCTTCCTCGAAGCCCACACCACCTACTGGAATCCGGCTGCCGGGCACAATCCGACGTCGTCGGTCTATGGCGGCCCAATGATCGATCCGGGCTCGCTGTTCGCCTGGACATGGGATGCGAGGCCCTATCCGCAATATCCGAATTCCTCGCTGGTCTGGCGCGATGCCGCCAACTGGCGGCGCGGCCACTGGCTCTCCGGCCGGCTCGGCCTCGTGACGCTCGCCGATACCGTGCAGGAGATCTGCGCGGGGCTTGGCGTTGCAATCGACACCTCCGGCATCAACGGGATCGTGCGCGGCTTCACGATCGACAGCATCATGAGCGCGCGCAATGCGCTCAGCCCCCTGATGCAGGTCTATTTCTTCGACTCGGCCGAGTCCGGCAACGCGATCCGTTTCGTCCAGCGCGGCGGGGCGCCGGTCGCAGGCTTCACTCTGGACGACCTCGTCGACACCGGCAGCGAAGACAAGCGCTTCTATACCCTGACGCGGGCGCAGGAGACCGACCTGCCGGAAACCGCGCACCTGCGCTTCCTCGATCCTGACAACGACTACCAGTCGGCCGATGTCTATTCACGCCGTCTCAGGGGATCGAGCCGCCGCACCATCGAGGTCGCGCCGGCGCTTGCCCTCGACTATTCCGAGGCGCAGGGCATCGCCGATGCGCTCCTCGTCGACACCTGGGTTATGCGCGAGCGCGCCGACCTCACCCTGCCGCCCTCGGCCTATGCCCTGGAGCCGACCGATGTCGTTACGCTCGACCTCAATGGCCGCAGCTTCGAGATGCGGATCGAGCAGCTGGGCTATGAACGAAGTCGGCCCGCGAAGCTCGTTCGCACCGACCAGGCCACCTATGGCGCGCCCGATTCACCTTCGCCCCCGCGCCAGCCGCGGCCCGAGGCCGAGCCTGGACCGGCGGTGCTTCACATCATGGACCTGCCGGTCCTCACCGCGAGCGAAGTCGCGGGCGTGCCGCACCTTGCCGCCTATGCCGAGCCCTGGGCGCGGGTGGACGTGTTTCGCTCGCCGGCGACGAGCGGCTTCGTGCGCGACCAGTTCATTATCAACCGCGCGACCATCGGCAAGACGCTGTTCGACTTCTATTCGGGTCCCTTGTGGACCTGGGACATGGCCAACAGCCTCACTGTACAGTTGCCTTCCACCCAAGCGCTCGCCTCGCTCGATGACGCCTTCGTGCTTGCCGGCGGCAATACCTGCGCGATTCAGAACGCCGACGGTGAATGGGAGATCCTCCAGTTCGCCAGCGCCGAGCTGATCGCGCCGGACCAGTACAAGCTCACGCGGCTCCTGCGCGGCCAGCTCGGCAGCGAATATGCGATGCGGGATCCGGTCTCTGCAGGCGCGCCATTTGTGATGCTCGATCCGACCGTCGTGCAATCGACCATCGCCGTCACTGAACGCCACAATCCCTGGACCTGGAAATGGGGACCCTCCACCAAGGCGATCGATGACCCGACCTACCAGGCCGTGACGTTCGGCTTCGATGGCGTGGGGCTACGCCCCTACAGTCCCGTCCATCTCGTCGGCATTCGCGACCCGGTCACCTTCGACTGGACGCTGACCTGGATACGCCGCACCCGCATCGGCGGCGACAACTGGGAAGCGCCCGACGTGCCGCTTGGCGAAGAGGTCGAGCTCTACGACCTCGACATCATCGACATCGGCACCGGCGCGGTGAAGCGCACGGCGCGCGTCAACCAGCCGACCTTCCCTTACACCGCGGCCATGCAGGTCGCCGATTTCGGCGCCAATCAGACCCAGGTGAAGTTCTCCGTCTATCAGATCAGCCTCGCCTATGGGCGCGGCACCGGCGCGATCAAGACAGTCTCTTAAATCCATGACCGACACGCCGCATCTCGGGCTGCCGCTGATCGCGGCAAGCCAATCGCAGAAGCACGTCACCCACAACCAGGCGATCGTCATTCTCGATGCGATCGTCATGCTGTCGGTGGTCGACGCGACGCACACCGCGCCGCCGGTGACGCCTGCCGAGGGCGACCGCTACAAGGTCGCGTCCGGCGCGACTGGCGCCTGGGCCGCCTGGGACCTCAACATCGCGCTCTATACCAGCGGCCAGTGGGTCAAGCTTGTCCCGAAGAAGGGTTGGCTCTGTTTCGATGAGGCAACCGGAGCACTGACGGTCTGGACCGGATCGGATTGGACGGACCTCGCCGCAGCCGGCGGCTATCTGACGATCGCGAGCGCGGGCAGCGGTATCCTGACCAAGCTCGGCATCCTGACCGCGGCCGACAACACCAACCGGCTCGCGGTCAAGTCCAATGCGGTGCTGTTCAGTCATGACGACGTGACGCCCGGCACCGGCGATCTGCGCGTTACGCTGAACAAGAGCGCGGCTGCAAAAGACGCCGGCTTCATCTTTCAGGATGCCTTCAGCACCCGGGCCCTCTTTGGACTCCTGGGTGACGACGACTTTACCGTCAAAGTATCACCGGACGGCTCGAACTACTTCACCGGCTTCGTCATCGACCGGAACACCGGCCGGCTCAAGCTGCCGCTCGCGCCGAAGTTCTCGGCCTACACGAACTTCGACAACTATATCGCCGCCAACACCTGGACCAAGGTCCAGTTCAACAACGCCCTCTTCAATGACCAGAACGCGTTCGATGCTGGCAACAACCGCTTCGTGGCACCAATCGATGGCTGCTACCTCTTCGGCAGCAGCATCAAATTCAAGATCAATGCCACCAATCCGCTCGCCTGGTACATCGCCTTCTACAAGAACGGAACCAAGGTCGAGCAGTCGGAGGATAGCATCTTCAACATGACGACCCTGGAAACATCGATCCAGGCCAACTCGCTCCTGCAACTGTCCGCCGGAGACACCATCGAGGTCTTTACGTTTTTCACGACCAACGACGGCTACATCGCCGCGAACACCAACGAGTTCTGGGGCCATTACGTCCCCTGAACCACGAGTCTCAAGCAGCAACTGTAACGACGGCCGCCCCTTTCGGGCGGCTGTTTCGATTCTGGAGAGCTCCACAATGGCAAAATCGACCTACGACGAGGCGCTGCGCCGCCTGCTCGTCCATGAGGGCGGCTACACCAACCATCCCTCCGACCCGGGCGGACCCACGAATTTCGGCATCACCATCCATGACTACCGCAAATATGTGAAGCCGAATGCGAGCGCCGCCGACGTGCGAGCCATGAAGCTCGATCAGGCCAAGGCGATCTACCGCATCAAATACTGGGACGCGCAGCGCTGTGATGAGCTTCCCGCCGGCGTCGACTATTCCGTCTTCGACTACGGCGTGAATTCAGGGATCGGTCGTAGCGGCAAGGTTTTGCGCCGGGTCGTTGGACTTCCCGACAACACCAGCGCTGTCACCGATCAAGTTCTGGAAGCCGTCGCAAAGCGCGATCCCAGAGCGCTCATCATCGCCATCAATGACGAGCGCCTGCGCTTCCTGAAGAGCCTCAAGACATGGCCGGTGTTCGGCGCCGGTTGGGGTCGCCGCGTTGCCGAGGTCAGGACGTTCTCTTTGAAGCTGGCCGAGCACAAGGTCGTCGCCAATGTGGCGGCATCGCACCCCATGCCCATGGAGGCCACGCCGGCGAAGGGCGTCGCGCCGCTCCCGAAAGGCCTGCAGAAGGTCACGACCGCCACCCCTGTTGCAACTGGCGGCGCGACTGCAGCAGCGCTGCACGAGTCCGGGCACGACCCATGGACCATCGTGGCCGTGGCGGGCGGCTTTGTGCTGATCGCTGGCATCGGCTGGATCGCTTTCCACTGGTGGCAGCAGCGCAAACAGCACGCCCCTACTCCCGGACTCGTCCCGGTGCCGGCGATCCCGGGGCGCGCGTCATGAGAAAAGTTCGCGCCTTCAACATTCGCGGGCTCGCACGCTTTCCGTCGAACGGAATGGTGAAACTGACCACCCTCCTGAACGAGATCGAGGGCGTCAGCGCGACCACCGACGATCACGGCATTTTCGGCTTCGAATATGTCGGAAACCTCACGCAAGCCTGCATCGCCGCGCACAGGTCCGGGCGCCTGATCGCATTGAGCGGTCACTCCTTCGGCGGCAACGCCGCCATCATGATTGCGGATCGTCTCGCGACGCAGGGCATCGAGGTGGACCACCTCGCTGCCATCGACCCGGCCGCGCAGATGCCGCTCAATGTGCCGCTCAACGTCAAGCGCATCTACAACCCGTACCAGAAGGTCGATCCCGTCGGCCGCGGCATCGTCATGCCGGCCGAGGGCGAAAGCGCGGCGCATTGGAAAGCACGCGCCACGATCGAACGTCGCGATCAATTACACGTGCGCATCGACGACGACGCGAGCGTCCACCGCACCATCGTCAATGCCGTCCGAGCACTCACTGCATAGGAGGATTCCAAATGTTCTGGACCATCACGGCTCTTGTCGCTGGCTATATCGCCGCGATTTTCACCTGGCCGACGCTTCGCGCCTGGGCGTCGAACGCCAGGGCTTCAACCGCATCGCTGCGCGACAAGGCATCTGCGCTTTACGGCAAGATCAAGATGTTCGTGGGGAGCTGAACATGTGGGAAAAGATCAAAGCGTGGTTCAGACACTCCGCGACCATCCTCTGGGCGCGGCTGGTCGGGTTCGGTGGACTCGTCATTGCTGCGCTCGGCACTGCAGCCGACCTGTTCGAGCTTCCCGGCATCAAGGACAGCATCCAGGCACTGCTCGATCCCAGGCATGTGCCCTACTACATCATCGCCTTCGCGCTCGTCACCGAACTCGCCCGCCGGCGCACTCTGAACAAGGACACCGAGTGATGTGGTCATGGCTCGCAAGCTTTCTCGGCGGTCCAATCGTCAGTGGGCTAATCAATGCCTACAAGGCGAAGCTGGCCGCCGCCAACACGCAAGACCGACTCGCTGTCGATCTTGCTGTTAAGGAGATCGAAGCCGAGATCGAAGCACGCAAGCAGGCGTCCGCAATCATCATCGCCGAGCAGGGTCGGTGGTACACCGCCATCATCCGGCCGGTGCTCGCGCTGCCGGTCATCATTTACTTCTGGAAGGCGATCGTCTGGGACAAGGTGCTCGGGCTTGGCAGCACCGATCCGCTCACCGGCATGATCGCCGAATGGAGCGGCCTCATCCTCACAGCCTATGTCGGCGGCCGGTCCATCGAAAAAGTGGCGCGCATCCTGCGTCGATAACGACGCCGTCTTGGCTCAATCGGACTCACGAGATGCCGAACAGACTGGACGAGATCAGCCGAGTTATCGGCAACATCGAAGCCGAGGTGCGCAATTTTTCCGCATCGGTTGCGGACGTGCGCTGCGCGTCTGCGGAGCGGCACCGCGAGAAGCTCGAAAGCATCAGCGAGCGCGTGGAGACGTGGAGAAGATTGAAGTGGACATGAAGCCGATTCGAGGATTCGAAAGACGGTAGCGACGATGGAATCAATCGTTGCGGGTTGCGCGTGACGCGCTGGAAGATCGCAGGAGCATCGCGCTTGGCACAACCATCATCACCGCATTCGGATGGATCGTTTGATCGTTTTGCTGTTCGCAGGAAAGATCGTTGCTTGGCTCGTTTCACTATTTCGGTGAGTGCCGCGCCTTAGATTTGGCGGGTCATCGCTGAGTAAGGTCCGTTTCGCGAATCTGTGATTTTGGATATTAGCTAAGGACAGTGGACAACTCCTTCTCAATAGCTTCGCCGATAGCAAGCAGCGCTCGATCGGCCGAATCGAAACGCGCGAGCATCAATCCCACCGGGGCCTGGCCGAAAAGATGACAGGGGATGCTAAGAGCGCAGCCATCAAGGAAGTTGACCAAGGCCGGATTGCGCAAAATAAGCAAATTGGAGTTGTGATAGTGATCTGCGTCTCCATCGAATTCAGCAATTGTCGGCGCGATGATTGGAACGGTGGGCATGGCCAGAGCGTCGAAACCTTCGGCCCTCATCCGAACAGCACGGATGAGTTCTACTCGTTTTTTCAAGAGCCAAATGTAGTCCGCAGCACTGATTGCGGCTCCGCGCGAGATCCGGACAGCGACGAGCGGATCGTAGCGCTCAATGGTTTGAGCCAACATCTCGCGGTGCCAGGCGAAAGCTTCTGCCGCTGGAAAGGTGGCGGTCTTTGCGGTATCGCCGACTTCAGCAAATTCAGGAACGGCGATTTCGACAATCCGCGCTCCGGCCTTCGCTAGCCGTTTCACAGCGCGTTCGAAGGCGAACGCAACATCCACGTCCATATCTTCTAACACTTGCGTTTTCGGAATTGCAATTCGCAAACCCTTAACATCCGCCGCGCGCGAGAATGGCTCACTATCGCCGCTGAGTACGGAGTCGATGATTCCACAACAGCGGACGCTCGGGCCCAGTGAGCCGATCGAATCGAGCGATGTTGAGAGGGGCAGTGTTCCCGCTTGCGGAATTCGACGCGCGGTGGGCTTAAAACCAACCAAGCCACAAAGCGCGGCCGGAATACGCACTGATCCTCCGGTGTCAGTGCCGACAGCACCGACCGCCATACCGTCAGTGACCGATATAGCCGCGCCGGATGAGGAGCCGCCCGGAATTCGACGCGCTTGACGATCGTAGGGATTGGCCGGCGTTCCGTAATGCGGATTAAGGCCGAGGCCGGAAAAAGCAAACTCGGTCATATTGGTCCGGCCGACGATCACTGCGCCAGCCGCACGCAATCTCGCAATTGCTACAGCGTCTCTAACTGCGGGTGCAGCATCAGACAATACGGCTGATCCGGCCGTGGTTGGCAATCCTTGAATATCGAACAGGTCCTTGACCGAAATCGGAATGCCGCCAAGCGGTCCGACCGAAATGCCCGCCCGGCGCCGGCGATCAACCGCATCTGCTTCGGCCCGCGCTGCATCCTCGAGTAGCCGAGTGAATACGCGAGACCCCTCACCCACAGGCGAGCGAGCCCGGTCGAGACATGCATCGAGGAGCTCGCTGCTGTTGAACTCGCTTGACTCCAAAGCGTTTAACACCGTCTCAATGGTGTTCATCACCGATCCGCAATGAAAAGTAGAACAATGGGCAACTCAGATCGAGCAACATCAGTCGTCTAGACTCGAGCATTTAGGTTACGTTTTCAGATTCATGCAGGATTGCCTGCAGACGCCGCAGCCAATCTGTCGGTCCATTTAGCGACGAGTCGGGCGCAAAGCTCTTATTAGCCAGACCGAAGCGATCCCTCACCGCAGCTTTGTTTGCCGATTAACCTCTTTGTACACCCTACGTAAGCATGAGGTCTCCAATGTAGATACTCTCCGTTGCAACATTGACGCTGACCTGCGCGCGGCCGTGCCTTTCATGAGAGATTGCAATGACGTAAGCACCGCTCCCCGGCTCAACGAAGTCGAACTTAAAATCGCCGAACATATCGCTCGTCTGCACGTCAATTATATCCATCTCTCTACGAAACTCGATCGTCGCGCCACTTACACAATCTTTCCTACCATCAGTCATGGCGACTATGCTTCCGCCGATGAAGCACTTTGAATAACGATGAAAATTCTTGTAGTAAACACGAGGCTTCGTCTTGAGTTCAGGTCGCAACACCTCAAGTTTTTCTTTATTCACCAGATCCTGCATTTCTGAATCTTCGATCTTAATCGCTTTCATGGCCCCCGTAGGACATGCATGGGCGCCGCGAGGCTGCTGCCACCCTTGATCAAGCAAATGCGCCTCAAAAATCCAATGCTGCGGCAGTTGCAGTTCTTCATTCCACCATATAGCGCCATAGGGACAGGATTCGACAAGATCGCGCCGGCCTCTTGCTTTTTGCGGATCAATGATGACGATACCGTCGGCGCGCTTCCTGACCGCGTCCAATCCAGCGCGAAGGCAGGGCGCGTCATCACAATGATTGCACATTGTCGGAACGTGAGCGGCGTCCACCATCGGACTACTCCCCCTCACTTTCCGTTTAATCTCAATCCATCTATGTCCATGCAACGGTTGCGGCGCCGCATACCCGGGAAAATCGTTACCCACATGCTCGTCCTTCGTTGCGAGCGTGCAATTGTTGCAGTTCTCGCATAATGCGACATCGATGATCATATTCCACTTTTTCATGACGAAGCATCCTGCTTTGCGGCGGGCATCATCCGCGCTTTTTTGAACCCTAGGCGCGCTTTAATTCGGCCATGGAAATCGTCCATTTCTCGATTTCCACCAGACAGGAATTCGGAGCTGTGCTTTCCGTCGCCTTCTGCTGCGGCCGCTTTGATGTCAGGATGTTGGCGCACCCCGCCAGATCAATTACCCCATAATCGTCATGCACATATGCGTCAAAGTCGGCGCATGACTCATAGGTCTTTATGACTCCCGGAGCCGTCAGGGGTGACACGTCCGCCACAAAGACAACAGCTCCACGATCATTATATACTCTGATAAGATCGTGATGTTTGATGTTTCGTTTTGCAGCATCAGTCGAATTGATACGCATCACCCAGTAATAATATCCATCGACTTCCACACGGTGATCCACAACATCGTTCACTGTACTGTTTTTCGCGTCTCCATAAGTATGAAAGCTATATCGCGGATGGGTCGACACCATATGTAATGGATACTTGCGGAAAAGATCCTTGTCGTGTGGCCCCTCCCAGGATGGGATATATTTGTTCAGCGGAGGGCGCTCCGGGTCTTCCGGCTTCAAACGCGCAAGGGAGCTGGATACAAATTCGATTTTTCCCGACTGTGTCTCCAACCCCTTCCTAAACTCATCCGCAAACTGGGACGGAAACGGAAAAGGCTCCGGAAGGTCCTTATGGCGACCATCGGCGAACCAGCGCATGGACACGGAATCGCGGGTTGCTTCGGGCTCAGGCGGAATGACGTAGTATCCTTTTCTTACAAATTCTTTCCAGCTGATTTTTCGCGCAACATCCGACGACTCAAACATGCGCTTGCACCAGTCCAACTCGCTACACCCCTCGGAGTACATCACACCAAGCCCGAGGCGATTCAGAATATCCAGAAATATCTGGTAATCGGATTTTGACTCCCCCAGAGGCTCGATGCATTTGTGCTGCAGGACGACCATTCGATGATTGAGCTGCGACTGGTTGTGATGGATGAAGCCACCGCATCCGGCCCATTCGCCGATGTCCCAACGTTCGAGTGTCGTACAGGCCGGCAGGATGATGTCTGCGAATTTCGCATCGGCTTCAAACCAGATCGACTGGTTGACTACGCATTCGATGGAAGGATGGCGATAGGCCTCCATAAAGCGCCCGGATTTGAATATCGTTCCGAAGCTGGAATTGCCGTAACGATACAGCATATGGATTGGGGAATATCCCGGCGCCGGATATTCAAAGGCCGAAAGCTGTGCCTCCATCGAAGAGCCGTCCATTCTGTAGCCCTTCGATTTGCCTTCAATGATCGCGTCCGGAAGTTGCGCTCGCGGAATCATCTGCTTTACGGGATTGACCGACGGTGCATGAGGCATGCGGGTATAGTTATTCAGCGCGGTGGCGGTGGAATTGAGATCGCCGGAAATCCCACCCTCGGCATAACCGGGAAAATAGAATGTGTAGTCCAGCGGCGCCCCGAATTGCAGATTTCCAAAGTTAATACCGGGCTTACCCCAACCCTGCATGGCCATCATTAGCACCATACTGCGCGCCCATTGCGATCCGGCCGCGCTCCTGGAAGCCCCGCCCCAGCCGGCGCCTAGGCCGCCGGCCGAAAGGTAGGTCTTCTTCGTGCCCCAGGACCGGGCCAGCGCACGTGCGATATGCGCGGGAACGCCGGTTTCATTCTCTTGCCATTCGGGCGTCTTGGCCACGCCATCGGTCTCGCCGAGCAAATAGGCCTTCCACTCGTCGAACCCGGTGGTCCGTTCGGCAACATACTGCTTGTCGTAGAGATCCTCGACGATCCAGACATGCATGATCGCCTGCGCCAGCGCGGTATCGGTGGCCGGGCGAATCGGTATCCAACGTCCTCCAAACAACTGCGCCGTCGGCGTCAGATGCGGATCAATGTGGACGAATTCTACGCCCAGCTTTTTCGCCCAAAATCGTCGTTGCGTTGCTTCGAAGCCGGCGTAAATACCATTGGTACTCTCAGGATCGCTCGACCAGAACACGATCTGATCGCATTCTTTCAGGCAATCTTCCACGGTGCCGTAGAAGCCCGGAACGCCTAGCCGAAGGGCGTTGCCATAGTGATGCAGAGCACCCCAATACCAACCGTCCCAACTGTCCGCGCTAGGATGCACGATTGTCGTTCCGATCATGTTTTGGAATCGCAGCAAGGCTGAAAAATGATACCCAATATTGCCCCATTGATGATGAGCAGGAATAGGCACGGCTATTGCCCCGGGCCCGTATTGTTTCTTCATTCGCTTGATCTCGGAGGAAACCAGATCCAGCGCTTCATCCCAGCTGATGCGCACGTATCCGGACTTGCCCCGGTTCTGCGGATTCCGTTCCCCGTTTGGATCCCAATCGACCCGCTTCATCGGGTATAGATTCCGTTTGTCGGAATAGACCATCGACTTTAGCGCCAGGCTGTGTGGGCTTACTGTCGTGCGCCGACTAGGCGTAAAAGACTGACCTCTGGCCTTAATCGTCCAGGCTGGCGCATCATCGGGTTGGAGTTCGATCGGCATCGTACGAAGAATGCGACCGTCTTTAACGTCGACGTACAGCGCTCCACCGTTCGTTCCGGTCGTGTAACGCGTAACGCCGTCCGCTAGAGCTGTCCCATAGCGCAAACCAATCGTCTGCGTGCGGTACATCATCTGCATGAACCAGACCAGGATCTCACTGCGTCCTGGCGTGATCACACGAAAATTCTTGGCGGCGTGAACAATCTCCGCTTGATTAAAGGGAGGCTTGAGAAAGGTCAGCGCCGTCGAAACGTCCTTGAAGAGGATCGATGCATCAGGCCTCGAATGGACCCCCGACCGAGATTTGACTGTTCCATTTTGAAAAATATAGTGACGCGCAATACTGGAATCTCTTAGTTTGATCTGAATAATGCAGTTATGCTTTTGGAGCGTTCTTCTAAATTCAGGATATTTTCGCGCTGTCCTTAAAATAAGAATAGGAATACCGAGAAGGATGGTTCTGAGAATTGCGGTTTTCATAACTATAACCAGTCTCCTCGGGGGCAAAGTATTGTAGCCGCACGCAGCGACGCAGCGGTCTTGCGTTTGGATAGCGCCCTGACTCTCCCAACTTTCGCAGCGGCATCTCCAGCGGTCTAAG
>CAUJKI010000390.1 GCA_963205015.1 Pseudomonadota bacterium | reverse complement strand
GTCGGGAACAAAATGATCGACCGGTGTCGGCTGCAGGGACCCTCCAACGTCCTCGGGAACAGGCACCGAGAGTCCACTCGAAGAGGTGGAGATGAACATGAGCAGCTGTCGCAATGAGGCACCCAGGCGAGAGGGATAGGGACACAAGATTTAGCGAGGATTTTACACCTTTTGATTGGGCGAGCCGGCACTGGTGGCCCACCTGGGTGCAAAGATCGAGGTTGAGAGCGCACCGCCTGAGCAACGGACGCTCGAAGCAGAAACGACCCGAATAAAAAAGAATCAGGAGATGATCATGAGTACCGTCAACAGCGGCATTGCGCCGGAACAGGCTGCGCAGCCGAAGCGCGGGCGTCGATGGATCTGGGGCTCGGCCGCCATCCTGGCTGCGAGCGCCGCAGCCGGCGCAGTCCTCTACACGACGGCCCCCGGGCATTCGGAACCACCCGCAGCCGCAGCACCCCCGGCACCAACCGTCTCCGTCGTGACCATCGAGCCGCGTCGCGCCACAGTCTGGGACGAATTCTCGGGTCGGCTCGAGGCCGTCGAGCGGGTCGATGTGCGATCGCGCGTCGCCGGCACCGTGCTACAGGTGCACTTCCGCGAAGGCGCGCTCGTCGACAAAGGCGCGCTCCTGGTAACGATCGATCCCGCGCCGTATGCGGCCGAGGTCGAGCGTCTCGAGGCGCAGGTCGCTTCCGCCGAGGCCCGCGTCGTCTTCACGCGTACCGAAGTCGAGCGCGGCCGGCGCCTACTCAATACCTCCGCCCTCTCCGAGCGCGACGTCGACCAGCGCACGAACGCCTTCAATGAAGCAGATGCGACGCTTAGGGCAGCCAAGGCCGCCCTTCAGGCCGCGCGTCTCAATCTCGAGTATACGCAGGTGCAAGCTCCTGTGGCCGGCCGTGTTGGCAGGCTCGAGATCACCGTCGGCAACCTGGTTGCCGCAGGACCTGGCGCGCCCGTGCTGACCACGCTCGTCTCGGTTAATCCTATCTATGCGAGCTTCAATGCCGACGAGACCACAGTGTCACGCGTCCTTGCGGCGCTGAGCCCCGAGGCCAATGCCGCCGCAGATGTCGGCTCGATCGCGGTCGAGATGTCGAACCCGTCGGCGAGCGGCAGTTGGGCGCAGGGCAAGCTTCAGCTCATCGACAATCAGGTCAATGCAGCGAGCGGCACGGTTCGTCTGCGCGCGGTCTTCCCGAACGCCGATGGACGACTGATCCCCGGCCAGTTCGTGCGCGTTCGTATGGCCCAACCGCAGTCCACGCCGGTGCTCACCGTGAGCGAGCGTGCGATCGGCACGGACCAGAGCAAGCGGTTCGTCTTCGTTATCGGCGAGGACAATAAGGCCGCCTATCGCGAGGTCACGCTCGGCGCGATTGCCGATGGCCAGCGCATTGTTACGAGCGGTCTCGATGCCGGTGAGCGTGTCGTCGTCAACGGTCTTCAGCGTATTCGGCCTGGCGCCGTCGTCTCGCCCGAGGCGGCAAGCGTGGACCGCGTCACGTCCGCCGATGCACGCAATGAAGGTGGCCAGGCAAAGCCCGTACAGCAGTAGTGCCGCCCGTCGTGAAACCGGAATTGAGAGAACGAACCTGACCGGCCCTGCGGGGAGCGGTCTTAGTCTCCCCGCGAGCCCGTCATGAACATCTCAAGATTTTTCATCGATCGTCCGATCTTCGCCGCCGTCCTGTCGGTGCTGATCTTCCTCTCCGGCCTCCTCTCACTGCGCGTGATGCCGATCTCGGAATATCCCGAGGTCGCACCGCCCTCGATCGTGGTCCGCGCGCTGTACCCCGGCGCCAATCCGAAGGTGATTGCCGAGACAGTCTCGACACCGCTCGAGGAACAGATCAACGGCGTCGAAGGGATGCTCTACATGAGCAGCCAGGCTACCGCCGACGGCGTGATGACGCTGACCGTTACGTTCCGGCTCGGCACCGACGTCGACAAGGCTCAGCAGCTTGTCCAGAATCGCGTCGGGCAGGCGGAGCCGCGGCTGCCCGAGGAGGTGCGCCGCCTCGGCCTGACGACCGTCAAGAGCGCGCCCGACCTCACCATGGTCGTGCATTTGCTCTCGCCTAACGACCGCTATGACATGACGTACCTGCGCAACTACGCGGTGCTTAACGTCCGCGATCGGCTGGCGCGCATCGAGGGGGTCGGTCAGGTCCAGATCTTCGGCGGCGGCGATTACGCCATGCGCATCTGGCTCGATCCGGCCAAGACAGCCGAGGTCAGCCTTTCTGCGGCCGACGTCGTCAATGAGATCCGCGCGCAGAATGTGCAGGCCGCCGTCGGCGTCATCGGTGCCTCTCCCGCACCAACCAGCATCGACCTGCGGCTCCCGATCAACGCACAAGGGCGGCTGCATAGCGAGGAGGACTTCGGCGAGATCGTCGTGAAGTCCGGCGCCAACGGCCAGATCGTCCGCCTGCGCGACATTGCGCGCATCGAGCTCGGCGCCTCGGAATACTCGCTACGTGCCCTCCTCGACAACAAGGCGGCGGTCGGCATCGGCGTTTTCCAGGCGCCAGGCTCCAATGCCTTGCAGATCTCGGAGAACGTGCGCGCCACCATGGCCGAGCTCAAGCAGAACATGCCGGAGGGCGTGGACTTCGGCATTGTCTACGATCCGACGCAGTTCGTCCGCGCCTCGATCGAGGCCGTCGTCATGACGCTGCTCGAGGCCGTGGCGCTCGTCGTCATCGTCGTCGTGTTGTTCCTACAGACATGGCGGGCGTCGATCATTCCCCTGGTCGCCGTCCCGGTTTCGATCGTCGGCACATTCGCCGTGATGTACGCGCTCGGCTTCTCGATCAACGCACTGACGCTCTTCGGCCTCGTGCTGGCGATCGGCATCGTGGTCGATGACGCGATCGTCGTCGTGGAGAATGTCGAGCGCAACATCGAGGAGGGTCTGCCGCCACGTGAGGCCACATACAAGGCCATGCAGGAGGTTTCCGGGCCGATCATAGCGATCGGACTCGTGCTCGTGGCCGTCTTCGTGCCCCTCGCATTCATCACAGGCCTGACGGGTCAGTTCTACCGACAGTTCGCATTGACCATCGCCATCTCGACGGTCATCTCCACCATCAACTCGCTGACGCTCTCGCCGGCGCTCTCCGCGCTCCTGCTCAAGGGTCACGATGCGCCCAAGGATGGCCTGACGCGCTTCCTCGATGCGACACTCGGCTGGCTGTTCCGCGGCTTCAACGCCGTTTTCCATCGCGGAACGAGTGCGTACACGGGCGGTGTCAGGGGCGTGCTCTCGCACAAGGCCGCCGGCTTCGGCATCTATCTGGTTCTGATCGCCGCGGCATTCGGCGTACTCAAGGCCGTGCCTTCGGGCTTCGTGCCGGCGCAGGATAAGCAGTACCTCATCGGTTTCGCGCAGCTTCCCGACGGCGCCACACTCGACCGCACGGAGGATGTCATCCGCCGTATGAGCGAGATCGCCATGAAGCATCCGGGCGTCGAGAACGCGGTCGCGTTCCCCGGTCTTTCGATCGCCGGCTTCACCAACAGCGCGAGCGCGGGCATCGTCTTTGCGACACTGAAGCCCTTCCGTGAGCGGCGCACGCCGGATCTTGCGGGAGCCGCCATCGCCATGGCACTCAACCAGCAGTACGCCGGCATCAAGGACGCCTTCATCGCCATGTTCCCGCCGCCGCCGGTCGCAGGGCTCGGCACGGTTGGCGGTTTCAAGCTGCAGATCGAGGATCGCGTTGGTCTCGGCTATGACGCGCTGGACGCGGCGACCAAGGCCTTTCTTGCGCGCGCGATGCAGGCGCCAGAGATCACAGGTCTCTTCACGAGCTTTCAGATGAACGTGCCGCAACTCTATGCCGAGATCGATCGCACGCGCGCACGCCAGCTCGGCGTGCCCGTGACCGACATCTTCGATACCATGCAGATCTATCTCGGATCGCTCTACGTCAACGACTTCAATCGGTTCGGCCGAACGTACTCCGTGCGCGTGCAGGCGGATGCCCAGTTCCGCGCGCGTGCCGACGACATCGGTCAGCTCAAGGTGCGCTCCAGGACTGGCGATATGATTCCACTTTCGGCGCTGCTGAAGGTGCAGCAAGCCGCCGGCCCCGAGCGTGCTACGCGCTACAACGGCTTCCTTTCGTCCGACATCACCGGCGGGCCTGCACCCGGCTATTCGTCCGGTCAGGCGCAAGCCGCCGCGGAGCGCATCGCGGCGGAGACGTTGCCGAAGGGCATCTCCTTCGAATGGACCGAGCTGACCTACCAGGAAATCCTTGCCGGCAACTCCGCGATCCT
>CAUJKI010000389.1 GCA_963205015.1 Pseudomonadota bacterium | reverse complement strand
ACAGCCATCGAAGCTCTCGAGCACGGCCCGAAGTGCATCGAGTGTCGCCGCACCGCGTGCGGCCTGCCGGGCGGAAAGCGCAGCGGCATCGGGCGGGGCCGTGGGACACCGGCGCGGGGCCTCGCCTACCGGCGACGGCCTCTCTCCGGCGGGAGCCCCATCAAAACGGCCGGGCGCCCGTGCTGGCGTTCCGGCTGACGGCTGCAACGGAGCGGACGCGGCCACAGGCGCGACCTTTTCCAGAGTAAAGGCCTGCCCCGGCACGGCTTCCTCGCGCGCGAGCCAGTCGGTCGCAGTCTCGTCGAGCACACCGTCCACCCCCATCTCGCGCCACCACGCGAGCAGGGTCGCCATCCCTGGCCGATCCGCCTCATCGATCATGGGCTGCACCATAGCGCCTGGGGCCTGACTTGGCATCCCGCACGGTGCGCATCGCCCTGCACGCCATGCTTGGTGCTTGACCGCGATTGTGCCCCCGACCTATCGAACAGCGTGACGGACATTGGAACGGATCAAGGGAATATCGGACGATGACCGACGAGCAGAGCGAGCTGCCGCCACGCGAGGGCATGGAGTTCGACGTGGTGGTGGTGGGCGCTGGCCCGGCCGGTCTCGCCACGGCCATCCGCCTGCGCCAGCTCGCCGCGGAGCACGGCCAGGAGGTCTCCGTCGTCGTACTTGAAAAGGGCTCGGAGGTCGGCGCGCATATCCTCTCGGGCGCGGTGATCGACCCCGTAGGTCTCAGCACGCTGATGCCGGACTGGAAGGAGAAAGGGGCGCCGCTCGAGACCCAGGTCACGGAGGATCGCTTTATCTATCTCGGTCCGGCGGGTGAGGTGCGGCTCCCCAACCTCGGCATGCCGCCGCTCATGAACAATCACGGCAACTATATCGGCAGCCTCGGCAATCTCTGCCGCTGGCTCGGCGAACAGGCCGCTGAGCTCGGCGTCGAGGTCTATCCGGGCTTTGCGGCCTCCGAAGTGCTTTACGACGAGGAGAACCGCGTCGTCGGCGTCGCGACCGGCGACATGGGCATCGGCCGCGACGGCAAGCCGACCGACAATTTCACGCGTGGCATGGAACTGCGCGGCAAATACACGGTCATTGCCGAGGGCGCGCGCGGGTCGCTCGCAAAACAGCTTATCGCCCGTTTCGCCCTCGACGGGGACAGCGAGCCGCAGAAGTACGGCATCGGCCTCAAGGAGCTGTGGGAGGTCGCGCCTGAGAAGCATCAGCCGGGCCTCGTGCAGCACACGCTCGGCTGGCCGCTCGACGATGCGACCGGCGGCGGCTCGTTCCTCTACCACTACGGGGAGAACCTCGTCGCCGTCGGCTTCGTCGTCCATCTCAACTACCAGAACCCCTACCTCGCACCCTTCGAGGAGTTCCAACGCTTCAAGACGCATCCCGCCATCCGCGACGTCTTTGCCGGCGGCAAGCGCATTGCCTATGGCGCGCGCGCGATCACCGAGGGCGGCTGGCAGTCCATCCCGAAGCTCACGTTCCCCGGCGGCGTGCTCGTCGGCTGCTCGGCGGGCTTCGTGAATGTGCCGCGCATCAAGGGCTCGCACAATGCGATACTTTCCGGCATCCATGCGGCCGAGGCGGCCTTCGAGGCGATCGTCGCCGGACGCGCCCACGACCAGCTCGCATCCTACGAGACGGCCGTGCGGACAGGCCCCATTGCCAAAGACCTGAAACCCGTCCGCAATGCAAAGCCCCTGCTCTCGCGTTTCGGCACGCGGATCGGCACATTCCTCTCCGGCGCCGACATGTGGCTCAACACCATCATTCCAGGCATCGGTCTCGGCTACACGCTGAAGCACCGCAAGGCCGACTATGCGACGCTCAAGCGCGCCTCGCAGTCACAGAAGATCGAATATCCGCGCCCCGACGGCGTGCTGACCTTCGACCGCCTGACGAGCGTCTCCTTCTCAGCGACCAATCACGAGGAAGACCAGCCGATTCACCTGACGCTCAAGGATCCATCGATCCCGATCGCGTACAATCTCCCCGAATATGCGGAGCCTGCCCAGCGCTATTGTCCCGCTGGCGTCTACGAAGTCATCGAGGAAGCGGATGGTAAGAAGCGCTTCCAGATCAACGCGCAGAACTGCGTGCACTGCAAGACGTGCGACATCAAGGACCCGGCGCAGAACATCAACTGGGTCGTGCCCGAAGGCGGCGGCGGTCCGAACTATCCGGGGATGTGATGCGCGTTCAACCGCTCGCCGACCCGAGGCAATCCTTCGGGCAGCGTGGCGCGCGGCCGAGAAGATGCCCGAGCGCGCGCCCATTACCCGGCGCGCAGATGTGGCTCAGGAACGCCTGATCGTCGACCGCATAGCGCGGCACCTTGCAGGACTTTTCGATGGTGCGCTCGGCGTCCGACCAGAGTGTTGATACGAGATGCTTGACGTCCGGGCGGTGCAGGCCGGCCCAGGTGCGCGGGTCCTCTTTCTCTGCAAGCGCGACATACGCCATGACGAAGCTCATCATCGCCGAGAGACCATCGCGGTGACCGAGATAGCTGTCGCGCGGCGCCATGGCCTGTGTCTGGATGGCGGTGTTGAGGTCATGGATGTAGGAGTTGAACTCGTCGATCAGATACGTGAAATCATCGGCTGATGAGGCACCGCCGGGTAGCAGATAGGTCCGCACGAAGTCGTCGGACCGCTTGAACTGCCCCGCGATACGGCCGGGCTTGACGAACTTTTCGAGAGCCGGGATGCGCGCAATCTGCCCGCCATCTACAAGCGGGAAGGCATCGATCTGCTCGGTCAGCATGTGCACGGCCTCGTGCACAGCGGTCGTGAGACCGCGCTGGCGCTCGTCGCACAGGATCCACGTCGTGAACATCCGCTTGTCGTTGAGACGCTCGTAGATGCGGTAGCCCGACGCGGAATAGCGCTTGAGCTGCTCGAGAGCCTCCTCACGGCAATGAGCGTTGCGCGGCGCACTCTTGCCGCCTTCACCGCTCTCGGCCCGCCAGACATTGCCGTCGGTGCTGGTGACGACCATCGGGATCACGACATTCCGGGGTCCCGTCCGCTGCCGGCCGCCATCGCCCGATGTCGAGCTCACCGGCACGACGTTCGTGTCCGGCGGCGCGGACGCGGCCGGAGCGGTCTGCTGAATGGTCACAGAGGCGACGTGCTGGCGCGCCTCCGGCACAACATGCTGGCGGACCTCGGCCTCGGCACCCTGAGGCGCAACACTGGCGAGCACGGATGCGGGTGGTGTCGCCAGTCGCAGCGGCTCAACGAGTTGGGCGATGCGGCGCTTGATCTCAGCCGGTGTGTGAGGCCCGAGAGCGGGATGCGCGCGAAGGCGGCGGGCGGATTCGGCGAAATCGCCCGTGCGCGTCGGTGTAGCTGCAGCAGGGGCCGCGCTTTCGAGCGCGCCGACCTTCGACGGGCGATCCTGGACGTCATCCAGGACCGTCTCCTTGCAGCCGGCAGCAATCGCCGCCGCAAGCAGCGTCGCGCATACCGTCACCGGCACGATCATAC
>CAUJKI010000388.1 GCA_963205015.1 Pseudomonadota bacterium | reverse complement strand
GTCGAACGTCACGTGGGTCGATCTGTCGGCCTTCGGCGAGACTTACAAGGGGCGCCGCGTCTGGGGCCCTGCGGCGCTGGCGCTTGCAATAGCCCTGGGCTCCCTCGCCGCGCTCGCGAGTCTCGTCTTCCTCTGGTATCTCGTCTCGCAACTCGGCCCGGCATTCGAGCGGGCCGGCGGGGCCGTCTTGATTCTCATAGTGATCGTCGCGTGCGTCGCCGTCGCTTTCTTTGTGATTCGCAATCGGGTTCGGCTCGAATCGGACAACAGCGGGTTCGTGAGCGAGGCCGACCTGTCGCCGGGCGATCTCGATCGGATCGTCCCGCGCGCCGGGATTCCGCTGCGCAAGCTGCTCGATCGGGTGCAGCGCTTTGCCGCCACGTTGGGTCCGCGCGTTGCGATCAGGCCAACCGCCGACCCCGTCATGCGCAAGAAGTCACGTCAGCAAACGACCATCGCCTGGAGTCTGGTGGGTGGTGGGCTGCTGGTCTTCCTCTTCGTCTCGACGGTGATCGGCCTTCCCGTGATGGTCGCATCCAGCATCTTCTTCGTGCGCGCCGCGCGAGCGAGGCAGCCCTCCATCGCCGAGGTTCGCACGCAGGATCCGCGACGTCCCGTTCTCCTTCTGCGGTCCTTCCGCGACGACCGGCTGATGGCGCCACAGCGCCGGCGCTATTTCCTCTGGGACATCAACGTCGCACGCCGCTTCGAGCAGGCGATCGCCGGCAGCTTCCAGACGTTGGGCCCTCTCATTGCCGTCGGCGAGCCAGGAGAGAAGCTTCCGCAGATCGGGGCCGCCCGTGCCTATCTTCCCGACCGGGAATGGCAGGACGCGGTCCTCGGCTGGATCGAGGAGTCGCTCCTCATCGTGATGATTGCCGGTTCCACCCAGTGGATCCAGTGGGAGCTCCACCGGATCCTCGAGAAGAATCGGTCGCAACATCTGGTGATCCTCGTCCCCCCGGAGGGGCGCCCGGCCCGATTCTGGAATCAGCGGCACTTTTCGTCCCGTCAGGATCGCTGGACCAACGTCGTGAACTCATTGGCCAACACCGAATGGTCACCTGCGTTGCGCAGCATCGACACCCGTGACCTTCTCCTCGTGGAGCTGATGCCCGCCGGCAAGGTCATCGCAACGCGCGCGAGCAATTCATCCCTCGAGGTGTACCTGATCGCCATTGCAGTCGCGATCGACGACGAGTTCGTCGCACCCGAAGCCAAGACGGCGTGAGCGCCCGATCGCGCGGGTAATCAGCCAGGCAGTGCCAGCGGTCGGCTCTCGGCGGAAAGGCGCCAGTTCGCGACGTCCCCGAGCATGGCGTCGACCGTCGAACGCGCCCGAGCCCGGAGTAGCACGAGGTCGGGAGGCTCGGCCGACGCGAGGCCGTGAAGTTCGTCCAGTACCGCACGGGCATGCTCCGAGCGGCGCGCAATGCCGTCGATGTCGCCGATGACCCGGATGCCATAACTCGCCACCGCCAGTGCGGGCAGCGCAGCGCCCAGCGTCGTGCCGAGAAGGCCGGCGTTGACGCCGTGCGGCACGACCGCGTGAAGCCCGTGTCCACCGGTGGCATGGTCGAGCGCGATCGCGGCGGTCAGGATGAACAGGGCGAGGCCGAAGCTCTCGAGCCGGCGCTCGAGTGTCCCCATGCGGACCGCGGTGCCGTGATGGTAGTTGCGCTGATCCGCGAGCAGATCGACGAGCAGCCGTCGCGCCTCCTCCAGGCCGGCCCCGTCGAGCGCGCCGGAACGCAGGCCCTGCATCCGCACGAAGGCGCGGGCGTACCAGCCCGTCCACGTGGGCTCTTCGCCGCGGAATGCGGCGGGACGATCCGCGAGCGCCCAGACGCAGGTGGCGACGCGCAGACGTTCGGCAATCTCGCGCGCCTCGATCCAGCGCCGGTGCCAGCCCGCGTGACGTCCGATCCAGGTGTTGAGGATCACGAGCCCCATCAGCAGGACCTCCACGATGGCGAGGTTGTGGGCGGCACCCATGATCAGCGATGCGGCGGCCGCAGCGACGGACAACGCGCCGAAAACGAAGTTGGACACGTAGGCGCTGCGAAACACCTGCCCGAAATACCCGCCGACGGCGCTCGCCCAGCCATACGAGAGCGCGGTGTCGGTTGGCGTCGACATTCCGGTCGAAGCGAGGAGGGCCGTAGCGGGTGCGCAATACGCTTCGGCCGTTGCCCGAGCATTCCTGGGCCATAGATCGGCGCGGCAGAGCCTGCGGACTCCGGCGAGTGCCATCAGCATGGGAAACTCGATCCGCACGTTGAACCGGCGCGCCCGTTCACCATAGTAGCGTTCGAGGTGACGGCGTTCCTCGGCCTCGCTTGGGGGACGGACAAGCTCGTCGACAAGGCGGCGCATGCCGACGTCGAGGCTCAACGCCGGAAGGCTGTCCAAGGTCTCGGCATGCGCAGGCATCCTGGCAAAGCCGCCCCAGAGGACGCGCGGTCGCACGGCCCCGGTCGCATCGATGTGGACGATAGGCATGCCCATGCGCATCGCCGCCGTCACCATCGAGGTCGTTCCCCCGCGCCCCGCGGCCGCGCCCCCGTCCCAGATCGCGATCACGAAGTCGCTGACGCCAAGAATCGTCACGCCGACCCGCTCATACGCCGCTGACCTGGCGGCACGAGAGCCCGGCAGTTCCAGGACGCGACGCGCCTTGCCGAGGAGATCGTGATACTCCGCGAGCGCCGCTTCGCTCCGAAAATCCAGGGCGTAGGCGTCGACAGGAAACGGCAGTGGAGCATCGAGATGAAGGCCGCGCACAATACCCGCCTCGGCGACCATCCGATCGGCTCCTTCGGCGAGCGCCGAGACGATGGTGAGTTCCGGTTTTCCGGGGGCAAACACGTCGCGATGACGCAGTCCCGCAGCGGCGGCCTCGGTCTCGAGCGCATCGAGGACCGCCGCGATGTCCTCCGCGACGCGATCAAGCGCGGCGCCCGGCAGCCGATTCGGTCGATGCCCGAAGACACCGATCGACAGGGACAGCTCCGGTTTCGGCGGATGCGCGGTCATCGCCTCGGTCCGCGGGATCGATTCCGCCGGCGTGAACGCACGTTGAACGGCTCTTGCCGTCCGCGTTGCGCCGGCGCACGTTTCGCGAGCAGCTGCTTGAAGTCGCCTTCGAACCGACCCGTCATGCCGCCTGCACTGCCCTGCGCGAGCAAGCCGGGAGGATTGAAGTCGCCCGCCGTACCGCCCCGGTAGGGCGGGAAGGGTTGCGTGGCGATCTGCCAGCGCACGGCATGGGCGCCCGCGACTCGCTGGATGCCCCAGTAGAAGGAACAGGGGGACGTGGCCGCGGAAGGGTCGGCCTGACAGGCGCCGCTTTGGGGGATATCGCCGGTGCGCCTGAACAGCCTGGCGTCACTTCGGATCACGCGCATCGTCGGCATGCGCTCTATCGGCGTGGAGGCGGGTTCGACCGATTGCGCGACGACCGGCAGTGCCACCGCGGTGGTGACCGTTCCGGCGGCAATCACCGGCAGCGTCGGAAGAAGCACCTTCATGGCCCCCCGTGTACCTGCGCCACACTGCATTCGCGCGCCTGCGCAACGAACGCGACGCCGGGCTCGGATGCGCGCGGCGCTAGCGGCAGCGAGCCGCGTCACGC
>CAUJKI010000387.1 GCA_963205015.1 Pseudomonadota bacterium | reverse complement strand
TCTCGTTGGGTTTGGCCTCGGGCTTCTTGCGCCGCTTGACGAGATCGCGGAAGGCTACGGCCAGCGTAGGCCCGCCGTTCAGCTCGGGTAGCACGTGGATTGTGCGATCGTGATAGGAGATCGCAAGCGGCTCGCGCTCGGGCGGCGCGACGGCGGCGAGATCGTCCTCTGAAAGATAGCCGCCCATGGCCTGGACATCCTCGGCGATCGCGCGCGCGAGCGGCCCCTTGTAGAGCACACCCGCACCATCTTCGGCGATCGCCTTCAGCGTGCGCGCGAGATCGGGACGCGGCAACCGCGCCATCGGCCGCGGGTCCATCGCCGCCGGCACGTAGGGCGGCAGACCACCCGGCAGGAAGCACGCGCGCGCACCCGGATCCTTCAGAAGGTCCTTCATCGCGGCTGTGATGCTGAGCGCCGTGTGCCAGTCGACCGGCTGGCCCTCTTCAGCGAGCGCGATGGCCGGCTTGATGAGGTCGCGCCAGCGCTTGGTGCCATAGTGCTTGTGCGCGAGCGCGAGCAGCGCTGGTTGCGTCGGCGCGATCACCGCCTTGGCGCCGACCGTATTGATGTTGCCCTTCACCATCGGCCAGCCGACCAGGTTGCCTGCGTCGGCTTGGTCGGTCAGTTCGTAGTCGCTGGGCGTGAGCGCCTTGGGACTGCGCCCGCCGCCATCGAAGGCGCGTATCTTTCCTGTCTTCGCCTCATAGACGAGCATCGCGCCGACACCGCCGATGCCGCTCATCCAGGGCTCCGCGACCCCCACGGCGAACGACGCCGCGACCGCCGCATCGACCGCATGGCCTCCCGCCTTCAGCACCCGCGCGCCTGCCTCCGAGGCGATCCGGTTCTGCGTTACCACAATGCCGCCGCGCGAGCGCGCCGCGGGTTTGCGCACTGTGCGTTTGTGCGAGAAATTGGGTGAGAGCGCGCTCGTGGGCTTGGGCATCGGGCGTGACCTTGTTACGGGAATGCTTTGAGAGGATCGAGAGGAAGCGCTCAGGCCGCGCCGAGATGAGCGATGAGAGCGTCGAGTGTCGCGTCCGGCTGCTCGGACATCATGATGTGGCCCGAACGCGGAAGCGTGATGCTCTTGGCGCCGGGCACGAGCTTTGCAAGCTCGGCGGCTTTGCGGGCCGGCGTCATGACATCGCTCTCGCCCGAGAGGAACAGCGTCGGGCACTGCACTTTCGCAGCCGCCTCGGGGCCACTTTTCCAGGCGTCGCATGCCGCAAGATCGACGGCGAGCGCACCTTGCTGACCCTGCCCGAGCAACGCCCGCGAGCCACCGGTGATCCACAGGCCCGGCGCCGTGTTGCCGCCAAGCTTTGCCGGTGGGCTGTGGCACCAGCCGGTCATCATGTCGTAGGCCGCGGGCGGGTTCTCGCGTGCATTCTTCAGCAGGTTCGGATGCACGGGCATGGATGAGGCAATGCCGAGCAGAGCAAGATGCGAGACCCTGGTTGGCGCTTTGGCGGCCGCCTCGAGCGCCACGATCGCGCCCATGGAATGACCGACCAGTGCGGCCTTGGCGACGCCCGCTGCATCGAGCAGCGCCTCGATGAACGCGACCATATCGGCAATCGACTCGCGCGGCGGCCCGGTCGAACGCCCATGCCCCGGCAGATCGACAGCCAGCACCGACCATCCGTGCCAGGCAAACCAGCGGCTCTGGAGCTGCCAGCAGGTGTGGTCGAGCCCGGCACCGTGGATGAACACCAGGGCCGGCCGCTCCGGCGCGAACGGCCGCCCGCCGGTGCCGGCATAGACCTCGCGCCCCTCAACCGTCAGCAGCATTCCCGCGCCCTCTCTCGATCGCGCCCCAATCGTCCGTAGCCTAGCGAGTGCCGGCGCCTGAGTGCAAGCGGCGCGCGTGCGGCCTCAGACCGGCTTGACCGCGGCTCGCCGGCGCGGTTTCTGCGGTCGCAAAGCCGCCTGCTCCCGCGTGTACAAGCCGCCCATGCCCACTCGCCGGCCGTCCACCGCCGACCCGGATCCCAACTTCATGCTCGCCGTCCGAACCGAAGACTGGCCGCGCACGCCCATTGCCGTGGCCTACCTGCTGCTCTTCGCCGGCATGACATGGCGGTGGATCGCAGGCGCCGCGACCATCCCATGGGACGCCAAGGCGCACTTCCATCCGCAGGTGCAGTTCCTCGCCCAGAGCCTCGCGCGCGGCGAGTGGCCCTGGTGGAACCCCTACGTCTTCGCCGGTCACCCGCAGATCGCCGACCCGCAGTCGATGATCTTCTCCCCACCTTTCCTGTTGCTCGCGCTCGTGAACGGCAACCCGAGCTTCTGGGCCGTCGATATGACCGTGCTCGCGACGATGGCCTTCGGCGGGATCGGGCTCATCGTCTATTTCCATGATCGAGGGTGGCACTGGGCTGGTGCGCTGATCGGCGCGCTCATCCTCAGCTTCGGCGCCGCCATGGCCTGGCGGCTCCAGCACTATGGACAGGTCGTAAGCCTAGCCTATCTGCCATGGCTGCTGGTCTTCCTGGATCGCGCCATAATGCGCGGCTCCCCCTTGGGCGGCATCCTCGCAGGCGTCTTTGCTGCGCTCATCGTTCTCGGTCGCGACCAGGTGGCGCTGCTCGCCCTCTATGTCGCGGTTGGCTATGGCCTTTGGTGCCTTGCCGGTGCCGAGGAGCCGGCACGCGCGATCCGACGGGCGCTGCTGCCGCTTGTGCTCGGAGCGCTGGTCGGCTTCGCGATCATCGCGCTGCCAATCCTGATGACGCTGATGCTCGCAGCCGTATCCAACCGGCCATCGATCGACTACATCGGCGCCGGGCGCGGCTCACTCCATCCGGCCCTCCTGCTGACGCTTGTTTCGCCCGACATCTTCGGCGCCGCCGGCGACTCCTACTGGGGCCCGCCGAGCTGGACGTGGCGCGGCACCGGCCTCTTCACGGCGCAGAATGTCGGGATCCTGTACGTCGGCGCGCTTCCTTTCCTGCTCGCCATGACCGGGTTGCTGAGCGGCCAGCTCTGGGCGCGCGAGATCCGCTTCTTCACGATCGCCATCCTCATCATCCTGCTCTACGCGCTCGGCTGGTACACGCCTGCCTTCCACGTGATGT
Source organism: Pseudomonadota bacterium (assembly GCA_963205015.1). Lineage (GTDB taxonomy): Bacteria > Pseudomonadota > Alphaproteobacteria > Rhizobiales > Hyphomicrobiaceae. The sequence goes on along the minus strand of CAUJKI010000387.1, from coordinate 13,520 downwards.
ATGCGCTGTTCCCAGGCGTCGATCTCTACCGCCGGCCAGCCGACGCGGTCTTCCTGATCGGCGCGCTGTTCGCCGTGCTTGCCGGCTACGCGACACACCGCCTTTTTGTGGCACCGTGGATCAAGCCAAGTCCTATCGCGATCACCCTGGTCACCCTGCTGCTCGTCGTCGCGGCCGGGCTCGCGCTCTTCTTCGGATGGATCTTCGACCGCCTGCCGCGCCTGCCGCAGCCCATGGCGATCGCGGCCGGCATCTTCGTTGCCGCCGCGATACTGATCGCTTGGGCACGCTCGCGTCTGGCCCTCCAGCCTGTGCTTGCCGGTCTCGTACTGGCAGGTTTCACGGCCGCGGACCTTGGCCTCAATAACGGCAACAACGGCTCGTCTGCACTGCCCCCGGCTATGTTCGAAGCGCTCGACCCCGCAACCCGTAACGAGACAATCACCTGGCTCAAGACGCACGTCCGGACGGATGCCACCTACCGCGACCGCGTGGAGCTGATCGGCGTCGGCTTCCACTGGCCGAACGCCAGCATGCCGCACGCCCTGGAGAACACGCTCGGCTACAATCCCGTGCGCCTCGGCCTCTACACGCGCGCGACCGGCGCCGACGACCACGCGGCGCTCCCTGATCAGCGGCGGTTCGCCCCGCTCATGCCCTCGTACCGGACCCCACTCGCCAACCTGCTCGGGCTTCGCTACATCGCCGCCGGCGCCCCAATCGAGAACATCGACAAGCTGCTCACGCCCCGCACGCTTCCGCTCGTCAAGCGCACATCGGAAGCCTGGATCTACGAGAACGCCGGTGCGCTTCCGCGCGTCCTCTTTGCGACGCGGGCTGTCCCGGCAGACTTCGAGGCCATGCTGAAGGACGGCGCGTGGCCCGACGTCGATTTCCGCTCGACGGTCCTCATCGAAGGCGCGCCTGCCGGTGCCCCGGCGCGGCGCCCCGGCACGGCCACGCTCGCCACCTACGCCAATACGCGCATCGAGATCGACGCCGAGAGCCCTGACGGCGGCTATGTCGTCCTCAACGACGTCTGGCACCGCTGGTGGACAGCCGAGATCGACGGCCGGCGCGTGCCCATCGTCCGCGCCAATGTCCTCTTTCGCGCCGTCGCCCTGCCGCCCGGGCGCCATCGCATAACGTTCACCTTCCGCCCCTTGGAAGGTGTGCTCGACGGACTTCGGCACCGCTGAATTCTGCCATGCCGGAACGCCTCTCGACGCAGACGCACCGTGCTGCCAAAGTGACGATATCCCTATTGCTCACGCTCACGGATCGAGCCGAAATCCGCCGCAGGAAACGAACATGACGCATCTCATCAACCGCACCTTCAACCACGAGTACCCGACCATCGCTGGCGGCAAGGGCGTCCGCCTCTACGATTCGAACGGCAAGAGCTATATCGACGCTTCGGGCGGCGCGGCGGTCTCATCCATCGGGCATGGCAATCGAAAAGTCGTCGACGCCATCAAAGCGCAAGCCGAGCAGGCCGCCTACGCGCACACATCGTTCTTCGTGTCACAGCCCTCGGAGGACCTCGCCGACTGGCTCATCGCCCGCGCGCCCGAGGGTTTCGGCCGCGTCGCCTTCGTCTCCGGCGGATCAGAAGCCGTGGAGGCCGCGCTCAAGCTGACCCGGCAGGTGCACATCGAGCGCGGCGAGCCGCAGCGCAGCCACTTCATCGCGCGCTGCCAGTCCTACCATGGCGGTACACTCGGCATGATTGCGCTCGCCGGCCCGCGTCCGACGCGCGCCCTCGTCGAGCCCATGTTCGGCGACGGCTTGTCGATGAGCCACATCCCGCCCTGCTATGCCTATCGCCACAAGCGCGAGGACGAGAGCGAGACCGAGTACGGCCTACGTGTCGCACGCGCCCTCGAGGACGAGATCCAACGCATCGGCGCGGATAAGGTTGCCGGTTTCGTCGCGGAAACCGTCAGCGGCTCCTCCATCGGCTGCGCACCACCAACGCCCGGCTATTTCAAGGAGATCCGCCGCATCTGCGACAAGTACGGCGTTCTGCTGATCGTAGACGAGGTCATGTCGGGCATGGGGCGCACCGGCCATCTCTTCGCCATTGCCGAGGATGGCGTCTCGCCTGACGTCATCGCGATCGCCAAGGGTCTCGGGGGCGGCTACCAGCCCATCGGCGCCGTCCTGATCCGCAACGAGCATTACGCCCCTCTTGCAGAGGGCTCCGGTGTACTCAAGTGGACACACACCTACATGGCGCACCCGACGGCCTGCGCCGCCGCTCTCGCCGTGCAGCAGGTCATAGAGGAAGAGAACCTGCTCGAAAACTGCCGCGCGCGCGGCGCTGAGCTCAAGGAGCGCCTGCAGCAGCGTCTCGGCCAGCATCCGCATGTCGGCGACATCCGCGGGCGAGGACTCTTCATCGGTATCGAGCTCGTCGCCGACCGCTCGACCAAAGCGCCATTCAAGCGCGCCCTGAAACTCGCCGAGACCTACAAGAAGGCTGCGATGGCGAACGGCATGCTCTGCTATCCGAGCGGTGGCAGTGCCGACAGCAACGAAGGCGATCACATCATGCTGGCGCCGCCGCTCATCATCACATCGGAAGAGGTCAACGAGATCGTCGACATCGTCGAGCGGACACTCAACGAGACGCTCGCGAAGATCGAGGAGCAAGGAAAGACCTTATGAGCACGATCACGGCGGACGAAAAGCGCATCCTCGACGAGGTCGAGCGCGGCTTCGACGAGGAGCTGGCCTTCCTGCAGGATCTCGTGCGCTGCCCGTCCGTGCGCGGCGCCGAGCACACGGTGCAGGACTATGTTTTCAACGCGCTCGCCCAGCGCGGCTACGACATGGACCGCTGGCGCGTCAGTGAGGAGGACATCAAGGACCATCCCGGCTTTTCGCCGATCGCCGTCTCCTATGAGAACGCCTGGGTCGTGGTCGGCACGCACCGACCGAAGACGACCGCCGGCCGCTCGCTCATCATGAACGCCCACATCGACGTCGTGCCGCCCGGCCCGACGGACATGTGGACGCATCCACCCTATGACCCCATCATCCGTGACGGCTGGATGTACGGCCGCGGTGCCGCCGACATGAAGGCCGGGCTCGCCTGCAACATCTATGCGCTCGACGCCATCCGGCGCGCCGGCTTCGAGCCGGCCGCAACGATCCACGTGCAGTCCGTTCCCGAGGAGGAGAGCACCGGCAACGGTACGCTCGCGACCTCTGTGCGCGGCTATCGCGCTGATGCTGCGATCTGCCCGGAACCCACGAACGGGAGCATCACGCACGCCAATGTCGGCGTCGTGTGGTTCTCCGTGCGCGTCTACGGCCGACCCGCCCATGCCCGCGAGATGCAGGCCGGCGTCAACGCGATCGATGCGGCTTACAAGGTGATCGGCGCCCTGCGCGTGCTCGAAGAGGAGCTCAACGTCGAGGCGGCACAGCATCCGCTGTTCAAGGACCTCGTTCATCCGATCAACCTCAATATTGGCCAAATCGAAGGCGGCGACTGGAACTCGACGGTGCCGGCCTCCTGCACGGTGCACTGTCGCCTGTCGATGCTGCCGGGGACGCCCGCCTCAGAACTCAAGCGGCGCATCGAGCAGGCGATCAGCGACTTCTCGCGCAAGACGCCCGGCGGCGGCAACACGCCGCCGGTGATCAAGTGGACTGGCTTTTCCTGCGAGGGTTTCGTGCTCGAACCGGGGAGCGATGCGGAGAAAACGCTTGCTGCTGCGCACGAGGCCATCCATGGCGGCCCCCTGCAAAGGCAGGTCATGCCCGCCTACCTCGATGCACGCGTCACGATCCTCTACGACAAGATTCCGACGCTCGTGTACGGACCCGGCGGGCGCAACATCCACAGCCTCGACGAAGCTGTCGAGCTCGAGACCATCAAGCAGGCAACCAAGTCAATCGCGCTCTTCACTGCGCGCTGGTGCGGGCTCGCGCCGTTGAAGTGAAGCGGCCTTCAGGAGCCCCCTGCCACATGCATCACTTGTTCCTCCCCCTGTGGGGAGGGTAATTCCAGTTTTCCGACTGCTGGAGCGGCGCCTACTTCCCCTTGAACTTCGGCGGGCGCTTCTCGGCAAAGGCGGCGCGACCTTCGACCCAATCCTCGCTGCGATTGATGGCATCGACCTGCGAGCGCGCGATGCCGGCGATCTCGGTCGGCCCCTTGGGCAGCGTCTCGGCGGCAAAACGCTTCAGCATGCGCGAGGGCATGGGCGCGGTCTCGGCAATGCGTCGCGCGTAGTCCATCGCCGTCGGCATAAGCTGGTCTACGGCCACAATCTTGTTCGCGTAGCCGACCTCGTAGGCGCGCTGTGCATCGATCGTATCGCCGACGAGCAGAAGCTCCATGGCGATCTTGTGCGGGATGCGCGTGACGAGATTCGAGATCAGGCCGCCCGAGAAAGCGATCTTCACCTCGGGATAGGAGAACTTCGCATTCTCGGCGACGATCATGAGATCGCACATCGTCGTCAGCACCATTCCGCCACCGATGCACCAGCCCGCAACCGCCGCCACCACAGGCTTGTCGACGGGATAACCAATGCCGGGAATGCCGTGATATAGGTGATGCGGCACGGCCTTCAGGTCGGCGCCCGCGGAGAAAGCCTTGTCACCGGCGCCGGTGAGCACCGCAACCCGCGCTGCATCGTCGGCCATGAATTGCACCCAGCGATCGTGCAGCGCATCGACGATCTCGGCATCGAGCCGGTTCATGCGCTCCGGCCGGTTGATCGTGATGACCGCGACCTTGCCGTCACGCTTGTAGGTGACCGCCGAACTCTCGCTCATGATTTTCTCCCCGCGCGGATGCCGCTTGTCGCGACGCCCGCTGCCTTGAATGAGGCGATCTCTTCCGCCGAGTAGCCCGCCTCGCCGAGCACCGCGTCCGTGTCGGCGCCGGGCATGACGGGAAAGCGCTTGATTTCGGCGCCGCCGTGCGCGTAGCGGATGCCGGATGCGATCAGCTCGACCTCGCCGAAGGGCGACTCCACCTTCTGCAGGATCGTGCGATGGTCGAGCTGGGGATGCTTCACCACCTCGGCAATGGACCAGATGCGCGAGCACGGCACGTTCGCTGCGGTCAGGCGCTCATCCCAGGTCGCGGCATCAGCCGTTGCAAACACTTCCTCGATAATCTGGCGCAGCTCCACCTCGTTCTCGATGCGCGCTGGCCAATCGATGAAACGCGGATCGTTCGGCAGGTCGGGATGGCCGATCGCCTTGGCGAGCGCGACAAACTGCTTGTCGTTGTTGACGGCGAGCAGCAGGTGCCCGTCCTTGACCCTGAACAGATCGGCCGTCGGAAGGCGGCTCTGCGCGCGGTTGCCCGACGGCCCCTGGAGGTGGTCGCCGACGGTATAGTCGACGACGAACGAGGACATGAACGTCAGCGCCGAGTCGAGCATCGCCACGTCCACGAGCTGACCCTTGCCGGTATGCGTGCGCTGGAAGAGCGCGCTCGCCACGCCGAAGGCGAGCGACATGCCGCCGATAGCATCGCACACGGCAAAGCCCGCCCGCGTCGGCCCACTTTCCTTGGAGCCGGTGATCGACATGAGGCCGCTCATGGCCTGAATCTTGCCGTCGTAAGCACCGGTCGTCCGCTCAGGACCTGTCTGGCCGAAGCCCGAGACCGCCGCATAGATGATCTTCGGATTGACCTTTGATAACGCCTCGTAACCGATGCCGAGCTTGTCCATGACACCCGGCCGGAAGTTCTCCATGACAACGTCCGCCGTCTCGGCGAGCTTCTTCACGATTGCGATCGCCTCGGGCTTGGTGAGGTCGAGCGCGATATTCCGCTTGTTGGCGTTGATCGCCATCCAGCCCGTGCCGAGTCCGCGGTCCGACCATTCCTTGTTGGGCGGGCCAAAACGCATGTCGTCGCCGCCCGGCCGCTCGATCTTGACCACGTCGGCGCCGAGCAGAGCGAGCTGGTAGCTGCCGAATGGCCCGGCGAATACCTGCGTGAAATCGAGGACGCGGACGCCCGTGAACGGCTGGCTCATTCGGCCGCTCCCTTGAGCTTCATGTCCTCGGCGAGCTTCGCTTTGGCAATCTGCTTCTGGCGATCGAACTCGGCTTTGCGCCGGGCAATCTCCTCGGCCGAAAGACGCTCGATGTTCGAGTAGTCGAGCTTCCAGTCGGGATTTTCGCTCCAGCGAATCGGGTTCTGCACGGTCGTGCGCGGGCCCGGCGCCGTTTCGAGAACGCGCAGCGCATGCTCGAGCGTTCTGCGCTGTGCGTCCTTGTCCTTGGGCTTGCCGGCCGGATTGCCGAGCGGGAAATCGCTGAAGGCAAAGCGCGGCACGCCGATGAACTCAACGATGTCCTTCGCGCAGCCCATGACGACCGTCGGAATGCCAGCGGCTTCGAGCGCTCGCGCCGCGAGGCTGATGCTCTGGTGGCACACGGGGCAGTTCGCGCAGAGGACCGCTACGTCGGTCTTGTCCGCGAGCACGCGGCGGACGATTTCGGGGCAGTCGACGTCGAGCGTCGTGCGATGGCTGCGGTTCGTCGGGAAACCGTGCACGTGAGCCGTCAATCCGCCGATCAAACCGCGGGCCACCGCCTCGCGCAGCGCCGGCAGCGGGAACCAGGTGCCGGAATCCTCCTGCGTCGTGTGCAGGCGGTCGATGCCGACGTGCGAGATGCGCGTATCGTGGTCCGTCGAGGCATCAAGCGAATAGACGACGTAGAACTTGGCGGCAGAGTTGTACGGCGAGCCCGGCCCCTGGTCGCCCTTATCGGGCTGATAGAGCGCCGCCGTGGTGATCAGCGTCACCTTGGACTGGCTGAGCGGCTTCTTGAGGGGCGTGAAAGGCACGTCGTCATAGTGCGCCCACTTGTAGGGTGCGCCATAGCCGAGACCCACGTAGTAGTCGCGGATGCGCTTCCTGTAGGGAATGGGCTCGGAGTGATCCGGCGCGAAGCCGAAATCCTCATCGGCAGGGACGCTCATCGGCGGTCTCCTCGGTGTTTGTGCTTTGCCGGCATTGTCGCGGTTTCCACAGCCGGCGCAAGGCCGGCGGGTCGGCGCGCCCGCAACCCTGCCGCGCCCTCTCAGCGGCCCTTCCAGTTGGGCTTGCGCTTCTCCGCGAAGGCCTTCGGCCCCTCGACCGTGTCCTCGCTGTTCTGCAGCGCCACGTAGGCCGGATGGCGCAGGTTCCTCATGCTCGCCTCAAGCACGGGATTGTCGAGCGAACGGGTGACAACCTGCTTGGTCGCGCGGATGCTCATAGGCGAGCACTCAAGAATCATGCCGGCCCAGCGCCGCGCCTCCTTCATGAGATCGGCGTGCGGCACTATCGCGGTGACGAAACCGAGCTCATAGCCCTCCGCCGCCGAGACGTGACGCCCGGTCAGCATCATGCCCATGGCCTTCTTGAGCGGGATCTGGCGCGCGAGGCGCTGCATGCCGCCGGCGCCCGCTGCCAGGCCCACACGCGGCTCCGGCAAGGCGAAGCGCGCCTTGTCCGAGGCAATGATGATGTCGCACGCGAGCGCGATCTCGAAACCCCCGCCCATGGCAACGCCGTTCACCGCAGCGATCAGCGGCTTGTCAAGATCGTGCCTGTTGGTGATGCCGCCGAAGCCCGAGGGCGGCGAGGCGGGGCGTGCCCCTGATTTCGCGCGCAGCTCGGCGTGGTACTTGAGGTCATTGCCTGCCGAGAAGGCGCGGTCGCCCGCCCCGGTCACGATCCCGATCCACAGCTCCGGATCGGCGGCGAAGGCGTCGAATATATTCGACAGCTCCTGGCTGACCATGGGATGCACGGCGTTCATCACCTCGGGGCGATTGATCGTCACCGTCAGGATGTGCCCGTCGACATCGATCTTGGTGAACTCGCCGCTCTTCAACGTGCTCATGCGAACCTCCTACACGACAACCGGTCTGATGTTGGCAAGCACCCAGCCGGCAAGCCCGGTCAGCGCATGATCGCCATGCCAGGCTCCGCAGAGCTGCACGCCCACGGGCATTCCGCCGACAGCCATCAGCGGGAGCGTGATCACGGGCATGCCAATTGCCGACGTGAAGTAGTTGCACGCCGCATTGCCGGTCGTGCGCACCTCGTTGCCGCCGGGCGGGCCGGAATGCGGCGCGATCCCGGGCGAGGCGAGCGCAATCACTGCATCGGCATCGACCATCAGCTCTGCATGGCGCCGCCGCATGTCGTCGCGACGCAGCACGGCCGTACGGTAGGTCTCCAGCGTATAGCCCTCGGCGCGGGTAAGGCGCTCGCCGAGACTGGCCGACATCTGACCGGGATAGCGCTCGGCGAAGTTTCGCCACGACCAGCGCGCTTCCCAGCCGCACGTCACGGCTGTCCCCGCGCCGGCCGCTGAAATGGACTGCTCATAGGCTTCGACCTTCGCCGAGGTCTTGCGCCTGATGATCTCGACGCCCGATTGAGCGAGGCTCGCGCAGATCTTCTCGAAAGCCTGATGCGTTGCGGCGTCGGCAACGGCCCAACCCTCGGTCTCGACCGCGATCAGCCGGCGTGGTTTGCGGGGCGCGGCCGGTGTCGGATCACCGTAGAGCCCAGGCGAGCCTGGATCTCCGCCGGCATCGACGCCGATCTGCCACGCGCAGGCCCACATATCCTCGATCGAATTGGCATGCGGCCCAAGCGTCGATTGGCTGTAGCCCTGGCGTTCGCCGCGATTGAGTGCGCCCTGCGTCGGCTTGAGCGCGATATTGCCGCAATAGCTCGACGGTCGGATGATCGAGCCGCCGACCTGCGTGCCAAGCGCGATCGGAACCATGTCTGCGGCAACTGCCGCCGCCGAACCCGAGGACGAACCGCCCGGCGTGCGTGCGGGATCCCACGGATTGGTCGTCGGTCCCGGATGGGACATGCCCATCTCGGTCGTCACGAGCTTGCCGAGCATGATCGCGCCGCCACGACGCAGGGCCTGCACGGACGAGGAATCCTCACCCGTCACGCGTCCCTTCATGGCCGGCGTGCCCATCTCCGTCGGCATATCCTTGGTTGCGATCAGATCCTTAATCCCGATCGGACAGCCATCGACGGCGGAAAGCGGCCGTCCGGCCTTGTAGCGTGCGCCCGCCTCGTCCGCGGCCGCACGCGCGCTGCCGACGTTCGTGCATACCCAGGCCTGGACGACGGGCTCGCGCGCCGCGATCGCCTCGAGGCAGCGTTCGAGGTACTTGCGCGGCGTATCGCTGCCGTCGGCGAAAGCACGGACGCGATCGGAGAACGTGAGCCGCCGCGCGGCGGGATCATAGGCAGGCGTGGACATGGATGGCTCCCATCGTGCGTGCACTTTCGCTCAACTGGCGCTCAGACATCGAAGAACACGGTCTCGGACGGCCCCTGCATGTGAATGTCGAGGCGGTAGATGGCGCCGTCCGATTTCTCATCCCGAATTGCGATCAGCGTGCGGCGGCGCTCGGCCGGCACGCTCGCCAGCACCGGATCGCGCGCATTCGCCTCGGCTTCATCGGAAAAATAGATGCGCGTGTAGGCGTGCAGCAGCAGCCCGCGCATGAACACGATGACGTTGATGTGCGGCGCCTGCTGGCCGTCCACGGGGCCGGGCTTGATCGTGTCGAAGATGAAACGCGACTCCGGGTCGGTGCCCGTGCCGACGCGGCCGAATCCCTTGAAGGCGATATTGGAGCCGCGAGGATCGGCGGGGTGGGCATAGCGACCCTGCCCATCGGCCTGCCAGATCTCGATCATGGCATCGGGGACGACGTCGCCCTTGCCGTCGAGCACGCGACCCTCGATGCGGATACGCTCGCCCGGCACATCGCCCTCGGCAAGGACACCACCGGCGATGCTCGCAAAATCATAGCCATACTGCTCGGGTGTCAGCGCGTAGGCAAAGAAAGGGCCGACGGTCTGAGAGGGTGTTTGGCGAAGCTTGCTCACGCCTAGTGTCCCGCTTCCGAAGTTCGCCCCACCTCGATGCTGGCGTCCCGAGCGAACTTCGGCATCAAAAGGGCCACTAGCATCGCAATCTTGCTCGTATGATTCAGATCGAGAAATTCGCGCCATACTGTGCGGATAGATGTGGCGAATTTCTCGATCATCACACGAACGCCCTCACTCGATCGGCGTCTGGCGGCGACCGCGCAGCACGAAGTCGAACTCGTAGCCAAGCGCGAAGGACGGCTCCGTAAGCTCGAGCATGAAGCGCGAGATGAGTAGCTCTCGGCAATCCGCCGGCGTGCCCATGTAGATCGGATCGAACGGGAGCAGCGGGTCACCCGGAAAATACATCTGCGTCACGAGGCGTGTCGAAAGGCTCGGGCCGAAGAGCGAGAAGTGGATGTGTGCGGGGCGCCAGGCATTGTGGTGATTGCCCCAGGGATAAGCGCCCGGCTTGATCGTATAAAACTTGTAGCGGCCCTCGCTGTCGGTCACGCAGCGCCCGCCGCCGAGGAAGTTCGGATCGAGTGGTGCCGGATGCTGATCGACGACATGCACGTAGCGCCCTGCGGCATTGGCCTGCCAGATCTCGATGAGCATGTTCGGCTGCGGCCGCCCATCCTCGTCGAGCACCCGGCCGGTCACCACAATGCGCTCCCCGATCGGCTCAGCGCCTTTGACGGCATTGCGCGTGAGATCGGCATCGAGTGCGCCAAGGCGATCATGGCCATAGACGGGACCTGTTACTTCCGAAAGCGACTGGCGGATGGGGATCAGCTTCCTCGTCGGCGCGCGCAGCACCGTCGATTTGTAGTCCGGATGGAGATAGGGCGGCTGCGATGACCAATCGCGCGGCGCGTAGCTCTCCGTCATTAGCCCTCGTCCTCACTGTTCCTCACCGCCTTTTTCGTGAAGCTTATCAGCAAGCAAGCCGTCGAAACAAGCCGGCGAACCATGCTCAGAGGGGAAGGCCGACATAGTTCTCGGCGAGCGCTGCGGCGGCGTGCTGCGAGCTGGTCACATAGCCGAGCTCGGCACTCCGGAGTTTCTCCGCGAAGGGGGTCGCGTCCGGGAAACGGTGCAGGAGAAGCGTCATCCACCAGGAGAAGCGGACCGCCTTCCAGACTCGGGCGAGCGCGCGTCCCGAATAGGCATCGAGGCCGGCGGTCGAGCGCTCGGCGTAGAACTCACGGAGTGCCTCGAAGAGATAGTGGACATCGCTCGCTGCGAGATTGAGGCCCTTAGCGCCCGTGGGCGGGACGATATGCGCCGCATCTCCACAGAGAAACAGGCGGCCGAAACGCATGGGCTCGGCGACGAACGAGCGCAGCACGGCGATCGACTTTTCGAATGACGGTCCGGTCTTCACGGCTTCGGCAGCATCCGCGGGCAGGCGGCGGCGCAGCTCGTCCCAGAACTGCTGGTCCGACCAGCTCTCGGCCTTCTCGCCGCCCTCGCACTGGATGTAGTACCGGCTGCGCATCGGCGAGCGCATGGAGCAGAGAGCGAAGCCGCGCGGATGGCTCGCGTAGATCAGCTCATGACTGACCGGCGGGACTTCGGCCAGGATGCCGAGCCAGCCAAAGGGATAGGAGCGCTCGAAGGTCGCGATGGCGCGCTCGGGCACAGCGCGGCGCGTGATGCCGTGATAGCCGTCGCAGCCGGCGATGAAATCGCAGTCGACGCGATGCGTGGTCCCGCCGTGGACATAGCTGACGCAGGGTGCCTCGCCGTCGAAGCCGTGCGGCATCACATCGACAGCCTCGTAGACCGTCTCGGCGCCCGCAACCTCGCGGCCGGCCATCAGGTCCGCCGTGAGCTCGGTCTGGCCGTAGACGACAACACGCTTGCCGCCGGTCAGCGCGTGGAGATCGATGCGATGCCGACGGTCGTCGAAGGCAAATTCGATGCCGTCATGCTTCAGGCCCTGCGCATCGAGTCGGCCGGCCAGCCCGACGGCACGAACAAGCTCCACCGTGCCTTTCTCGAGCACGCCTGCGCGCACACGCGACAACACATGCTCCTTGCTGGAGCGCTCCAGAATCAAGGCGTCGATGCCAGCGCCGTGCAGCAACTGCCCCAGCAACAGGCCGGACGGCCCCGAGCCGATGATGACGACCTGCCTGCGCACGACGGCGTTGCCTCCGGGTCCCGGTGATCTTTGTCGGATGTCGCCAACCGGTTAACCTTTGGGCAGTCTAACTTAGAACGGGACGCGAGCCAGCCAGCATTTAGGAGGACTCTCGATCGTGAGGAATCTGATCACGGACATCGAAGGTCTGCGCGTGGGCCATGCGCACGATGCCAAGGTCGCGAGCGGCGTTACGGCCATCATCATCGACGTCGACAATGTGGCGTCGGCCGTCACGCGGGGCGGTGCCCCCGGCTCCCGCGATACGACACTACTCGACACGGACATGAGCGCCGAGGGCGTCAACGCCGTGGTTCTGTCCGGCGGCTCCCTGTTCGGACTCGATGCGGCGGGGGGCGTCGTGAACGCCTTGCGCGGGAAAGGTGCCGGCGTGCGCATCGGGCCGATCAATATCCCGATCGCCGTCCAGGCTACGACCTTCGATATGCTCAATGGCGGCAACAAGGATTGGGGCCGTATGCCACCCTACTGGGAGCTCGGCTGGCAGGCGGCCGAGCGCGCGACAGGCGGAGATTTCGCGCTCGGCACGGTCGGCGGCGGTTACGGCGCGACAACCGTCACGATGAAAGGCGGCCTTGGCTCGGCAAGCATGATCACCGAAAGCGGCTTCACGGTCGCTGCGATCGCCGTCGTCAATGCCGTGGGCTCGGCGACGATCGGCGAGGGGCCGCACTTCTGGGCTGCATCCATCGAGGTCGAGCAGGAGTTCGGCGGCCTCGGGATGCCGGCGCATCTCTCCGCATCGGATCTCGCCTTGCGCATGAAGGGCGGCAGGCAGCCGGCAACGACGATCGGGCTCGTCGCGACGGACGCGGTCCTGACCAAACCGCAGGCCAAGCGGATCGCTATCATGGCTGACGACGGCCTCGCACGCGCCATCCGCCCCGCACACGCGCCCATGGACGGCGATACCGTCTTCGCCTTGGCGACGCAGAGAAAGCCCCTCTCCGATCCGCTGCCCGATCTCACCGAGATCGGCATGGCCGCCGGCGATTGCCTCGCCCGCGCCATTGCCCGCGGTGTCTACGAGGCGACGGCGCTACCCTTCCACGGTGCGCTGCCCGCGTGGCGCGACAAATTCGGGAAAGGTGCGTAACCCGCCTCAGAAGCGCTCCGCACGATAGGGGTGCGGATCGGTGAACGGCTGCTCGCCCGTCATCATCTCGGCGAGCAGGCGGCCTGTGACCGGGCCGAGCGTGAAGCCGAGATGATGGTGGCCGAAATTGAGCCAGAGGCCCTTCTTGCCTGCAGCCTGGCCGATCACCGGCAGCATGTCCGGCAGGCACGGACGTCGCCCCAGCCAGGGCTCCGCCTCGACACGCTCGGCGAGCGGGAAAGCCTGGCGCGCCAGCGGCTCGACGCGGTCGAGTTGCACTGGGTTCGGCGGCGCATCGCGCGTCGCGAACTCGGCACCGGTGGTAATACGGATGCCTTTCGTCATCGGCGCCATGGCATAGCCGACC
>CAUJKI010000386.1 GCA_963205015.1 Pseudomonadota bacterium | reverse complement strand
GAGAATTATCAGGGGCTGATCGCGGGCCTGCGCTCGTGGAGAGGCGCGGTGCTTTTGCCGGCAGTCATGCTGCTGATTGGCTGGTTTGCCATGCATCGCGACTACAACATGGTCGCCTTCTCTTGGCTCGCAATCGCCACTCTGATCGTCGGCGTGATCTTGTTCCCCGGCAAGCCTGTCCACGACGAGCCAATGAGGGTCGCAAGCCCTGACGGATCACTGCTGTGGTCGCGCCTCGCATGGCTGAACGCAGTAGGCATCCTGTTCTTCTTGAGCTGCGCCATGCCCTATCTAGGGCTGAAGACCGCGCAGTCCGTGAACATGTTCGCCAATCTGCGTCTTGAGGGCGGGATCAACAATCACCTGATCATGCGCGCCCTACCGATGCCATTCGGCTATCTCAACGATCTCGTCGAGATCCGCGAAGCCTCAGGCGATGGGATCTTGCGAGCCGCTGCCCAGGGCAAGCTCGGCATGGTCTACTATCAGCTCCTCCACCGATTGGACAACGCGCCCGAAGCGAAGGTCAGCTTCGTGCGTAACGGGGCGCTCCACGTCGACCAGACGGCGACGACACTTGCCGAGGAAATTTCCCGGACTCTGCATCCGGCGTGGTTCCGCAAGTGGTTTCACTTCCAATGGGTGCCGCTCGCCAATCCCCCAACATGTATCTAGCTCGCGGATGCCCCCCTCGTGCGGCGGACCCGGAGTTCCTGCGGGAGCGTGATCATCATGGTGACGAGCATGAAACCGACGGCCGCGAGGAAAATGCCGCGATAGAAGCCATGGTCGAGCAGCCAAGCATAGAACATGGGCCCAAATAGACCGGCAATGTTGAAACCCGTCGAAACAATGCCGAACACGCGGCCTTCGGCACCCACCGGCGAGGCGGCCCGAACGAGCATGTCGCGCGAGGGCGCGATCATCCCGAAAAGGAAGCCGGCCACGGTCATGGCGGCGACCAGCAACACGTGCGACAGATCGACCAGCGCGACGAGCGCGACCAGGGCCGCCGACATCAGGAGCGCCAATGAGGCGACGATGCCGTGTCGCCGCGTACGGTCCGCCAGGATGCCGCCCGTGAGGACACCGAGGGAACTCGCGAAGAGAAATCCCGTGAGCGCGGCATTCGCCATGGGGAGGCCAATGCCGTAGCCGGTCGTGAAGGCAGAAACGGAGAAATTCTGAATGCCGCTGGTGCACAGGCTGAGCAGCACATAGAGCAGCATCAGCGAGAGCACGGCTGGAGTCACCAGACCTCTCAGGCTCCCGACGGAGGACACGCCAGCTGTCTTGGTCGCGCGTGCTGATGCGGAATCCGCTTCCTCTGCGGGGCTGATGGCGAGCAGCACGGCAACAGCTAATGCGAGGCCGCCAGAGAGCGCGAATGCCAATGGGACGCCGCCAAACGCGGTGGCGGTCAGCAGCACCGCCGGCGCGGCCGCACCGCCGATAAAGCCGGCGAACGTATGAAAGGAGAAAGCGCGCCCCATCTTCTCCCCGCGAATGCCGCGCGACAGCATGGCGTAGTCGGCGGGGTGATAGACGCCGTTGGCAAGACCCGCACTCATCATGGCGAGGATCAGGAAGAGATATGACTTCGTGAACGCCAGCGACAGAAAACTGGCGCCACCGAGGACGAGGCCTGCGACCAGCATCCGCCGCGCGCCGACCCGGTCTGTCATGAAGCCGAGCGGCGTCTGCACCACCAGCGAGACGAGATTGAAGGCCGTCAGAGCGAAACCGAGATCGATGAAGCTCACGCCCAGGTGTGCCGGCAGCAGCGGGATCAGAGCCGGCAGCGTCATGATATGGAAATGGCTGACGAGGTGAGCGGCCGCTACCTGTCCGAGCAGCGTTGTCTCCTGCCGTTGCCATTTGCGTGCCGGTGCGACTGACGTCACGGTTCAACCCGATCCGGTTGCTGAATCCCATCGCGGGAAGCAGGCGACGACACGCGGACGGAAGAGCGCGAAGTGGGGTCAGCGCGGGTCGAGCGGCGCGTCGGCAGTGCTCACTGCATCGTATACAATCCCCGCGAGGTCAAGATGGAGAGGGCATCGCGACGCAGCGCATATTTCTCCGCATGGTGGGCGAAAGCGAGCGCCTCCGCCTCCACTCGAGCCGATGCCCAAGATTATCAGGCGCTGCGCGCGGGCCGCGCCCCGTCAAGCACGTCGCGAATCCCGGCGATGATGCGCTTCCGGTCCGGGAATACGTGATCCTCCAACTGAGGGCTATAGGGGATCGGCACATTGAGAGCGCATACGCGACGCACCGGCGCTTTCAGACCGGCGAAAGTTGCTGGGTCCTCGGTTACCACCGCCGCCACCTCCGCCGAAAAGCCGGCGGTTGGCCCGGCCTCGTCGGCAATGACGAGCCGGCCCGTCTTGCGCACCGAAGCACGGATCGCCTCGGCATCGAGCGGCACGAGCGTCCGCGGGTCGACGACCTCGACTGAGATACCCGATTTGGCAAGCTCCTCAGCCGCGGCCAAGGCCTCGTGCACCAGCCAGGCAATAGCAACGACCGTGACGTCGCTCCCTTTACGCTTGATATCGGCGACGCCGAGCGGGATCGCGTAATCCTCCTCGGGAACGGGTCCCTTCGACGCCAGCAGCCGGTTCGACTCGAAGGAGATGACCGGATTGTTGTCGCGGATCGCCGTCTTCAGAAGACCCTTCAGGTCATAGGGTGTCGACGGCAGGAACATCTTCAGCCCCGACAGATTCATGAACATGGAGTAGGGACACTGGCAGTGCTGCGCGGCGAGCCGGGTGCCGCCGCCCACGTTGGCGCGATAAAGGATCGGAAATGTTCGCTGGCCACCGAACATGTAGTGAATCTTGGCGGCCTGATTGACGATCTGGTCCATGGCCACGAACGAAAACGTGACCTGGCGCCAATCCATGATCGGTCGGTAGCCTGATCCCGCTGCGCCGATGGAGATACCGGTGAGAGCGGCTTCGGCAATCGGCGTGGCCTTCACACGCTTCTCTCCGAACTCCTTGACAAGCGGCATGATCGGATCGGTCGACATGTAAAAAATGCGAGGGTCCGCCCGCATTTCCTCGGCTACAGCCTCAACGCCGGCCTGGGCATACGTGATCTCTCTCATGTCGTCCTCCTCAGGCCGCATACATGTCGTCGAGCGCCTGCTCCGGCGTCGGGAAAGGGCTCGCCTCGGCGAACGCGACGGAGGCCGCGATCGAAGCCTGAACCTCGTCGTCCATTGCCTTCGCGTCGGCGTCGGTCATCGACCCTTGAGCAATGAGCTGCGCCGAAAGCCGCGTAATCGGATCCTTTGCCTTCCAGCTCTCGATTTCCCCAGGCGTTCGGAAATCGGGCTGGCCGACACGCTCGGTATGCGCGCGCCAGCGGTACGTCTTGCATTCGATCAGGGTTGGCCCCTCCCCTGCCCGGGCCCGGACAACCGCGCGTGCGGCAGCTTGATAGACGGCAAAGATATCGTTGCCGTCGACGACGATGCCCGGAATGCCGTAGCCGGCGGCCCGGCCCGCGACATCCGGCATGGCGTGCGTCGCCGCTGCCGCCGTCTGCGCCGCATACATGTTGTTCTCGCAAATGTAGAGCATGGGCAGCTTCCACGCCGCAGCGATATTGAGGCATTCGTGGAACGGCCCTGCGTTCGAGGCGCCGTCACCGAAGAAGGAGACGGCGACGCGCTCATTGCCGTCCATCTGCGCGGCAAGGCCGGCGCCGGTCACGATCGATATCCCGCCCGCGACAATACCGTTCGCCCCCAGCATGCCGATGCCGAAGTCGGCAATGTGCATGGAGCCGCCCTTGCCCTTGCAGTATCCGCCTTGGCGTCCGTAGAGCTCCGCCATCATGCGATTGAGGTCGGCGCCCTTGGCGATACAGTGGCCATGTCCTCGATGGGTCGAGATGATCTGGTCGCCCGTCTCGAGCGCGGAGCACACGCCGACGGCCACTGCCTCCTCTCCGATGTAACAGTGAACGACGCCGTAGATCTTGCCGGCGTGATAGTCCGCAGACGCACGCTCCTCGAAGCGGCGGATGGTCAGCATCTGGCGCAACATCTCGCGCTGCTTGTCGGGAGAAAGGTTCATGGCGAATGTCCTCGGCGGGTCTGCTCGCTGTCGGGTCTGCACTGGGTCTGTCGACACAGACCCAAGCTAATGCAATGCGTCCCTCGACGTCGAGCAGCTTAATGCAGCCGAGCTTTCTCTACCCCGATTGATCCGACAATCACCCCTTCCTTGACATCATATCCGTGGCCTGCCGCAGCACTGATCCAATGGCCGCTCACGCGGTCCACCCCGTCATGCTCATGCCGCGAGCGCGTCGTCTTTCAAGAGCGCCTCGAAAGCGGGCGTGAGCACTTCCGATAGTCCCTGAGGGGTCCTAAGGACCATTCGCGCGGCAATGTCGTGCTCGATGGCGAACGCGGCCGCCGCTTGCTCACCCAGGACCATCATGGCTGTCGCGAGTGCGTCCGCCCACACGCAGCTCTTGTGCAGCACCGTGACGGCGGCGATGCCGTTCGCGACAGGACTGCCGTTGCGAGGATCGATCGTATGTGCGAGCCGGCGGCCGCCATGCTCGGTGAAGCGACGGTAGTCTCCCGATGTCGCAATCGAGAGCCCATGAAGGGCGACGACAATGTCGGCCGAAATTGCCTCCCCACCGTCCGCCGCCGGCGGCTGCTCGACAGCAACCCACCACGGTGCACCATCCGGCTTGACGCCTTCGCCCCTCAGCTCGCCGCCGACCTCGACAAGGAAGTCGCGAATGCCGAGCGCTCTCAGGGCGCGTGCAGCCTGATCCACGCCGAAGCCCTTGGCAATCCCGCACAAATCGATGCAGAGCCCGCCAGCCTGACGTACCCGGCGGTGCTCATGATCGATCTCGAGACGCTGCCAGCCGGCATGAGCCAGCAGGCGCTCCGTATCACGCCTCTCAGGAAGTGCGCTGTGGGTGGACTGCGGGCCAAAACCCCAGGCATTGACCAGGGCGCCGACAGTCGGGTCGAACGCTCCATCGCTTTGCCGGGCAACGGACAGGGCTGTCTTGAGAACGGCATGGAAGTTCACCGGCAACGTATGCCAGCTACCGGGCGGCGCCGCGTTGAAGCGAGACAGCGCGGAGTGCTCCACCCACGGGCTCATCTCGGCGACGACGTGATCCAACGCGCCCTGGACGGCCTGGCGGACCTGCGGCGCGCAGGCGCTCGACACGGCGTAGAGCCGCGCCGACCACGTCGTGCCCATGCTTTCGCCGCCCACGCGGACGAGCTGATCTCGTCCCGGAATCGGCCACAGGGCATCAGCGGGCGTGATCTCCGGCACCGCGACGCGTCGTGCTGCCGGAGACAGCACGTGGGTCATTGCGGAAGGAACTCAAGCGTCGCTACGTAGTTGACGCGCCGCTTGGCCTTGTCCACCGCGCTCGGCAGATCACCCATTGAGGCATTGAGCCAGTACATGCCGGGTGCGTCGACCTTGAAGCTCAGAATGCCCTCGCCGTCCGTCTTGAAGTCCATCTCGCCGAGCTTGTCCCGGTAGCGTATGCCGCCGGGAATGACCTTGACCGCGACGTTGGCTGCGGGCTTGCCATCAGCGACAAAGCGGAACTTCACCGTCTCTCCCACCGCGAGATCATTTGGATGCGTGATCGGCAGCAGCTCCATGCCCTTGCCGCTCGACTTGAGTGCCGTGTCGGTCGGCTTGCCC
>CAUJKI010000385.1 GCA_963205015.1 Pseudomonadota bacterium | reverse complement strand
CGACGAGATTACCGGTGTCATGGATACGCGCGGTATGATCAGCAAGGAGCGCTCCGCCCGCTAGCCGGGCGACCGGCGTAGCGCGCACGGGGCTTCCACGGGCGCTGGGCCCGTCTCCGGACGCTGCCTGCGCAACTCTTTTTCTCTTTCGGCAATATTCGCCGATGCGGGGCTGTGGGACTATGAGCCCCCGACCAGGAGATAGGGAATCACCCGAACATGCCGACAAGGGGACCAGAAGCCATCGTGGCGTGCTGGGAGCAGTTTCATGAGGCCGTGCTGGAACTCGCCACGCGATGCGCGACGCCGCGCCAGCGCCTGCTTGGCGTCGCGGAGCGCCAGCTTCTCGCCGTAGCGGATCTCGAAAGCCAGATCCGTGATCCCGAGCTCAGGGAGTGGATCGCGCGCCTCGTGCGTAAGTTGCAGGGTTCCTACAACGAGCTGACGCGCTCGGCCGTCTTCTCGACGGTCAACGCGATGTCGGACGAGGACGTGGACGCCGTCCTTCTCGAAATCGTCGCGATCTACGATGAGGTCACGCGCGCCGAGCTCATCGAGCGGCTGCGTGCGGTGGCGGCCTGAGCCGTCTTCACTCGTCCTGCGGCTGCGCGGCCCGCGTGAAATCTGCGACGTAGTCCATGAGCGCGTCCGAGGCAGCGGCCGCGGCCTCTGGATCTCCTGCCGCCACGGCTCGGGCCTGAGCCGCGTGGAGACGCGCGCAGAGCGGCAGGTCGGCAGCATCCCGGTGATGCTGATACCAGTAGCGCCGTGAGAGGCCCGCCAGCAGCTGCATGGTGCGCACGGCAAACGTATTGTGCGCGGCATCCAGCATGAGGAGGTTGAGCTCACGGTCGAGGCGCAGGAATTCGAGCGCGTCGTTGGCACGGCCGGCCCGGTCCAGCCCATCAGCAATGGCAGCGAAGGAGATACGCTGCTCGCTCGTCGCGCGCGCCGCCGCGCTGCGGCTGATGAGCCGTTCGAGCTCGCGGCGCACTTCGACGACGAGAAGCTGCTCGCGCGCATCGATCGGGGCAACTTGGACGCCGCGGCGCGGCAGGATGGTCACCAGCCCCTCGCGGGCCAGCCGCTGCAACGCCTCGCGGATCGGCGTGCGGCCGAGGCCGACGGTCTCGGCCAGAACCTGCTCGGACAGGAATTCGCCCGGGGCGAGCAGGAGGGTCGCGATCATCTCCTCGAGTCGGGCATAGGCGAGGTCCGTCAGCGTCGTCGTTTTGACGGCCGGATCAGCAACAATATTACGGGCAGACTGGGACACGGGTTGCCTCGGGCGGCGGTTTTGCTCTCTCTATTCAAAGACCTGATTGGAGTCACGAGGGAAAACTGCCTGCTTTTCCATCAGGCGGCAGGCGTGCCCCAAAGGTGACGGGCAGTTTAGGGGCTGTGGCCCTTGCCAAAAGCCTCGGCTGCGGCTAAACAGCCGCCATCTCACACGCACACCTTGCGCGCCGTGCCCGACCAAAAGCCCGGGCCGACGCTCCGGTGGGTTTTTTGCTGGCGGCGATCCCGTCGGCGAGAGCCTTCTCAGGTGGGCGGCGGATCAACCGGAAAACAGGACGACTACGCATGGCCATGCCTGCATTCAATATGCGTCAGCTGCTTGAAGCTGGCGTGCACTTCGGCCACCAGAGCCACCGCTGGAACCCGAAAATGGCGCCTTTCATCTTTGGCGCCCGTAACAGCATCCATATCGTCGATCTTGCCCAGACCGTGCCGCTGCTCCATCAGGCGCTGGTTGCCGTGAGCGATGTCGTCGCCAAGGGCGGCCGCGTGCTCTTCGTCGGCACCAAGCGGCAGGCTGGCGAGGCCGTTGCCGATGCCGCCAAGCGCTCGGCGCAGTACTACATCAACCACCGCTGGCTCGGCGGTACGCTGACAAACTGGAAGACGATTTCGCAGTCTATCCGGCGTCTGCGTCAGCTCGACGACATGCTCGGCGGTGATACGCACGGCCGCACCAAGAAGGAGCTGCTCAACCTCACGCGCGAGCGCGACAAGCTCAATCAGGGCCTGGGCGGCATCCGTGATATGGGCGGCCTTCCGGACCTTCTGTTCGTGATCGACACCAACAAGGAAGACATCGCGATCAAGGAGGCCCAGAAGCTCAAGATCCCGATCGTCGCCGTGGTCGACACCAATTGCGATCCCGATGGCATCGACTTTCCCATTCCGGGCAATGACGACGCCGGCCGCGCGATCACGCTTTACTGCGATCTCATCGCGCGGGCTGCGATCGACGGCCTGGGCCGTGGACAGTCCTCGGCCGGCATCGACATCGGCGCGGCCGAGGCGCCGCCGGAGGAGGACCTGCCCGAGGCGCCGGCATTCGTCGGCATCGACGCCCCGCGCGGCGAGGCGGACGACCTGAAGCGCATCAGCGGGATCAGCCCAAAGCTCGAGCAGAGCCTCAACGATCTCGGCGTCTACCACTTCTGGCAGATCTCGGATCTCGACGGGAACGGCGTTGCGGCACTCGATACCGCCCTCAAGGTCAACGGACGCGTCGCACGCGACAATTGGGTCGCGCAGGCCAAGAAGTTCGTCGACGAGGCGGCGGCCTGACGATCGGCCCGTCGCACACGAGCGACGGGCTTACTATATATGCATCGACATGCACGCCGCAGCGATGCGGCGTGCGCTTTCCTTTAGCGGTGCCAGGATTCGCCCCCGCACCGCTTCAACAAAGACAGGACAGCCCATGGCAAACGTGACCGCCAGCATGGTCAAGGAGCTGCGCGACAAGACCGGCGCAGGGATGATGGATTGCAAATCGGCGCTGACCGAGACCGCCGGCGACATTGAGCAGGCGATCGACTGGCTGCGCAAGAAGGGGCTCTCCAAGGCTGCCAAGAAGGCGGATCGCATCGCCGCGGACGGCCTCATCGGTGTCGCCCTCGAGGGTTCGACGGGCGCGCTCGTCGAGGTCAACTCCGAGACCGACTTCGTCGCCCGCAACGAGACCTTCCAGGCGATGGTGCGCCAGATCGCGGCGCTCGCCGTCAAGGCCGGCGGCAGCCTCGAGAAGCTGCTCGCCACGCCTTATCCCGGCAAGGGCCACTCGGTCGACGAGCATGTCAAGGAGGCGATCGGCACCATCGGCGAGAACCTGAGCGTGCGCCGAACGGCCTCGCTCTCAGCGCCCAACGGTGCAGTCGCGAGCTATATCCACAACCGCGTTGCCGATAATGTCGGGCGCATCGGCGTCCTCGTGGCGTTGAGCGGCAGCGGCGACAAGGCGAAGCTCGCCGAGATCGGCCGGCAGATCGCACTGCACGTCGCCGCCGCGAGTCCGCAGGCCGCCACGATCGAAGCGCTCGACAAGGCGCTCATCGATCGCGAGCGCTCGGTCTACCTTGAGCAGGCTCTGGCGAGTGGCAAGCCCAAGGAGATCGTCGAGAAGATGGTCGAGGGCCGGCTGCGCAAGGAGTTCTTCGGTCAGGTCGTGCTGACCGAGCAGATCTTCATGGGACCTGGTGGCGACGGCAAGATCACCGTTGCGCAGTACCTCAAGAGCGAGGAGAAGGCGGTCGGCGGCCCGATCAAGGTCGAAGGCTTCATCCGCTATGCGCTCGGCGAAGGCATCGAGAAGAAGACCACGGACTTCGCCGCGGAAGTGGCGGCGCTCTCGAAGCCCAACTGAGCGGAACACCACACTTCAGCAGACGGCCCGGATGCATATCCGGGCCGTTTTCGTTTCGGGTTTCCCTCTCGGCACTTTCTGGGGCCTGTGCCGGGCGGCATTTTGCTCTACGATGCCGGTAACTCCAGGCCGCAAGAGAGATCGCCCATGGATCCCACGCGAATTGCCGAGGCTGCCTCCCTGCTCGCTGCGGCGCGCCAGGAGAGTGGGCGCATTGACGGACTGCCCGAGGCCTGCCGCCCGAAGAGCGCAGCGGACGCTCACGCGATCCAGAACGCCGTGACAGCACTCCTCAAGGACGAAATCCGCGCATACAAGGCCAATGCGCCCGTTGCCGGCGATGCGAATTCCCATGGTCTGCGCGCGCCCATCTATGCAGCCAACACGCGCACTTCGCCGGCAAGGTTCCCGGTGGCCGAGGCGCCGCAGTGCGGGGTCGAAGGAGAGGTTGCCTTCCGTTTCCGCCGTGATCTGGCGTCACGCGCGACGCCGTACTCGCGCGAGGAGGTCGCCGCCGCAGTGGATGCCTGCGCCGCGATCGAGGTCGTGAGCAGCCGCTTCGCCAACCCGGATGCCATGTCGGTTCATGACAAGCTCGCGGACTGCATCAGCAATGGCGGCTTCGTCTTCGGAGAGATCATCGCGGACTGGAGTGTGCTCGACCTCACCAAGCTGAAGGTCCGGCTGACGGTGAACGGCGAGACGGTGCTGGAGCACGTCGGGGGGCATCCGATCGGCGATCCGCTCGGCGTGGCCGTCGCCTTCGTCGAGATGATGCGCACGGAGAAGGGCGTGAAGGCAGGCCAGTTCATCACGTGCGGCTCCTGCACGGGAGTGCGCTATCTGAAGCCCGGCGACACATGCAGCGTGAACTTTGACGGGCTGGGTGGGGCAGAAGTTCAATTCACGCCGTGACGAGCTGCGACCCGCAGCCCCGTCGCAGTATCCGACAACGAGATCACGCATAGGAGACGCTACGATGGGCACCGCCCCCTTTGCTCCCGGCAACTTCCGCTACATACCGGCCGTATTCCAGTATTCCGGCGGCGTTGCAGCGGAGCCCGGCTATCGCCTCGAGCGGGTCATGTTCAAGAACCCGGTGCCGCTCAAGGATGGCTTCGCGCGTATCGCGGCGCTGATCAAGGAGGCGGGCCGTCCGCTTACGTCCTTCGCTGCCTGTGAGCTGCGCTCGCCCGCGCCCTTCACTGAGGAGGGTTTCCGCGCCTTCAACGAGATCTACGTCGGCACGCTCGCCGAGTGGGGCATCTTCGATCCCGCGACGCGCACGAACCCCGTCGCGCGTTCCAATGTCTGTCCTGAGATCGAGAAACCGGCAGGCCCATCGTTCCACGCTTTCGTCTTCACCGTGCCCGATGCGAATGCTGCGCCGTCGTTCCATGTTGCCGGCAGCGGGGAGTCCGTCGAAGGCAAGGCCAACTACCGCGATCACACCGTGCGGCTAGGCGATACTTCGCCCGAAGGCATGAAGGAGAAGGCCCGCTACGTGCTCGGCGAGATGGAGCGGCGCATGGGTCTGCTCGGCTTCAACTGGGCTCAGACGACGGCATCACAGCTCTACACCGTCCACGATCCGCATCCATTCCTCGCGAGCGAAATCGTCCGCCGTGGCGCCGCACGCTGCGGCCTCACATGGCACTTCGCCCGCCCGCCCATCGTCGATCTCGAATACGAGATGGATTGCCGCGGCATCGCCGTAGAGCGCGTGGTGTAGGATCGGAGCCCGCCCGTGAGAACGCTCCTGAGCTGGAGTACGGGCAAGGATTCGGCATGGGCACTCCATGTCCTGAGGCAGATGCCAGGCATTGAGATCGCAGGATTGGTGACCTCGATCAATGAGGCCGCAGATCGCGTCTCCATGCACGGCGTGCGCCGTTCACTGGCCGAGGCTCAGGCGAAGGCTACCGGCCTGCCGCTGCACATCATCTCGCTTCCCTCGCCATGCACGAACGAGACTTATGAGGAGCGCATGTCCGCATTCGTCGCCACGGCGCGCGATGCGGGGATCGAAGCCATGGCCTTCGGCGATCTCTTTCTGGCTGACATACGCGCCTATCGCGAGGATCGCCTACGTGGAACCGGCCTTGTGCCTCTCTTTCCGCTCTGGGAGCGCGACACGCGGCAGCTTGCGCGCGACATGGTGTCGTCAGGCCTCAGGGCGCGCCTCGTTTCGGTCGATCCACGCGCGATCGCGCGCGATCTGGTCGGCCGTGAGTTTGACGACGACCTCATCGAGGATCTGCCGTCGACTGCCGATCCCTGCGGCGAAAACGGCGAATTTCATACATTCGCCTATGCGGGGCCGATGTTCGACGCACCGATCAGCGTCGTGACCGGTGTTGTCGTCGAGCGCGATGGCTTCGTGTATGCCGACCTCGACAGCCAGCCACGCGATCAGGTTGCGGGCGGTGTCGGCGCTGGGGCTTCGGGCTGAGGCTGCGGTTTGGCTCGACGCCCGAAGATGCTCGGCAGAATGGCCGAGGCGAGACGTTGCGCACCGCTGCACACCTCATCCATGCGGTTGAGTGCGCTCTCGCCTCGACGCAGGCGGCGGTCGAGCGCGGCCATGGTGCGCGCGAAGCCCGGATCCTCGTCATCGAGCCACGTGCGGAAGACACTGGCGTATACCGTCGCGAGACCGGCCGCGCGTGCAACACCCGCGGGACCGTCCGTGTTGACGCCTGCAGCGGCGAGCATCCAGTGCTGCGCATTCATGACCGCGCGCAGGTGCGCGATATCGGCAAAGCCGCTCCCGGCGATCGATTTCAAGGCTGCGCGATAGGGCCCGAGCGTATCGAAGCGGCTCATGATTACTTCGAACAGCGCATCCCGTGTGCTCTGGTCGGACGTCCGGCGTGGCGCACGGCGTAGCATCTCATCATCGACGAGGCCGCTGAAGGCGGCGAGCATCTCGGCCTTGCTGTCAAAGGATGCTTTGAGCTCGACAAGTGCGACGCCCGCCTTCTCGGCGATATCGGCGAGCGAGATCTCGCGCCAGGACCGCTCGGCGGCGAGGGCGAGGGCTGCGGCGAGGATGCGGCCCTTGGGCGTGGTCGTGTCGATCATCGATGCACCTCGCTGAAAGAGACTTACGCACTAGAGATAAGGGCTTGGGGCCGGGGCACAAGGTGCGGGCTATTGCGCCAGCTCGCGTGAGCGCTTGGTCGCGGCAGCTACGGCAGCCGTCATCAGCGGTTCCAGGCCGTCCTGTCCCATGAGCACCTGGAGAGCGGCGAAGGTCGTGCCATTGGGCGAGGTGACGTTCTGGCGCAGCGTTGCAGCATCCAGTGGCGACTGATGGAGCAATTCGCCGGCGCCTGTGACGGTCGCACGGGCAAGCTGCATGGCGAGTTCTGGCTTGAGACCGGCCGCGACACCGGCCGCCGCCAGCGCCTCGACGAGATAGAAGACATACGCCGGCCCGGAGCCCGAGACGGCTGTCACGGGGTCGATCAGCGCTTCATCGTCCACCCAGGCCACGTCGCCGATCGCGGACAGAAGCTCCGTGACAGACTGCTTGTGTTGCTCGGTCGCGTGCGCATTGGCGGCGGCGACCGTGATGCCGCGCCCGACGGCAGCCGGCGTGTTCGGGATCGAACGCACGACGGCGGCGCTGGGACCCAAGAACTTCTCGAAGCTTGCGATCGTACGCCCCGCGGCAATGGATAGGACGACGGTCTTCGGTCCGGCCAGTTTCGCGAGCGGCGGGAACACCTCGTCCATGACCTGCGGCTTCACGGCCATGAGCAGCACCGAAGGCGGCTTCGGCAGGCTCTCGATCACCTGGACGCTGCGAACGCCATGTTTCGCCAGCAGCGCTGCGGTGGCCGGCGGCGGGCCGGGGTCCTGAACGATGATGTCCGCAGGGGAGAGCCCGCGCTCCAGCCAGCCGGCGAGCATGGCGCCGCCCATGTTGCCGGCGCCTGCGAGGACGAGAGGGCCATCGAGGCGTATCATGGTGCGTATTCCTGCTTTGGGGGTCCGTTCGCGCAATCATAGACGACGAGGCCGGCAAGGCGAGCAGTTCGTCAGGGGGCGTAGCGGCGGGGCGGCGCTGCAACCCACGGGTGGTCCCGGCCGGTCGCGGCAATGCGCTGGACGACGCGCGGGCGCGGCTGATCCTCGCGGGCTTGCTCGAATGCGATGATGGCCAGCCCGGCCGCAATCGCAGCATCGGCCAGTTCGTTCGGCCGCAGCAGGAAATCGGGATGAGAAGGTCGACCGCCAAGGCGCTCATGCCCAATGGCGAAGGTCTCGTAGATCAGCACGCCATCGGGGGCGACGGTCGCGCAGATGGCCGGTAGGATCGGTCGCCAGAGGTAGTTCGTCACGATCACCCCGCCGAACTTTCGGCCTGCGAGAGGAAAGGGTGATCCATCCTCCAGATCGGCTGTCACGACCTCCGCATCGTGATGTCCTGCCAGCGTGCCGAGCCGCGAGGTATCCCGATCGACGGCGGTTACGGTAAGCCCGCGCTGCAGAGCCAGCCGCACATGCCGTCCGCCGCCGCAGGCAAGGTCCAGCACCCGGCTACCGGGGGCAACACCGGCCAGGAAATGCGCGACCCACGGCGAAGGAGGGACGCCGGCAGCGGGCTCGGGATGGGAAGCGGCCATTGGCGGGGCAAACGGGACTGAACAGGCGTGGAAATGGGCCTATGCGACCCCATGCGTACCGGCAAACGATTGTGCCGGTGCCGACTTTTCCCATATATGGGCGCATGAGCGCGCCCTCGGCAATCCGCTACGTGAAGATGAACGGCCTCGGCAACGAGATCGTGGTCGTCGATCTGCGCGGCTCGACGAAGCGCTTCACCGCCGAGGAAGCCTCGGCCATCGCCGCCCGGTCCGAGACGCACTTCGACCAGATGATGGTCCTGCACGACCCGCCGCGACAGGGCCTCGACGCCCAGATCCTGATCTACAACACGGACGGCTCATTGGCGCAGGCTTGCGGGAACGGCACACGGTGCGTTGGCCTTCTGGCCGCGCGCGACACCGGACGTTCCGCCTTCAGTTACGAAACGGCGGGCGGCCTGCTCGATGTGCAGGTCGTAAGCCCGGCTTCTATATCCGTCGACATGGGCGAGCCGCGCTTCGGCTGGCAGGACATCCCGCTCTCCGAGCCCTTCCACGACACGCGTCGCATCGAGCTGCAGGTCGGCCCGGCCGATAAGCCGATCATTCATTCGCCGGCCGTGGTGAACGTCGGCAATCCGCATGCCGTCTTCTGGGTCGATGATCCGGCTGCGATCGACCTCGGCCGCATTGGCCCCATGCTCGAGTATCACCCGCTCTTTCCGGAGCGCGCGAACATCTCCGTTGCTCGCATCGACAGTCGCGAGGCCATCACGCTGCGCACCTGGGAACGTGGCGCGGGCCTCACGCGCGCCTGTGGCTCGGCGGCGTGCGCAGCAGCGGTGTCGGCAGCGCGCATCGGTCTCACCGGCCGCAAGGTGACGGTCACGCTCCCCGGCGGCTCGCTCATCATCGAGTGGCGCGCCGACAACCATATCATCATGACCGGGCCGGCCGAGCTCGAGCACGAGGGGACACTCGACGATCTTCCACTCGCGGCAGCGAGCTAGGGCGGCGCCGCGCATGGAAGATACCGCCGCCATCGCCTTGCCGATCGAGGATGCTGTTCCGGCCCCGGATCATGAGCCTGCAGAGATCGCTGTCGGTGCCGTCGAAATCATTACGCTCGGCTGTCGCCTCAATGCCTATGAGTCCGAGGTCATGCGCGGCCACGCGGCGGCGGCCGGTCTCGGTAGCACGGTCATCATCAATACCTGCGCCGTGACGGGTGAAGCGGTGCGTCAGGCTCGCCAGGCCATCCGCAAGGCGCGCCGCGCCAACCCCGCAGCGCGCATCGTCGTCACGGGTTGCGCGGCACAGATCGAGCCTCAGAACTTCGCCGCCATGCCGGAAGTCGATCATGTCGTCGGCAATGGCGAGAAGGTCGTGGCCGCCACCTGGACGGCGCTCGCGATCGGCGACAGCCCGCGCGTCGCGGTCAACGACATCATGTCCGTGCGCGAGACTGCAGGGCACCTTGAGACGGGCTTCGGCAACCGTGCGCGCGCCTTCGTGCAGATCCAGAACGGCTGCGATCACCGCTGCACGTTCTGCATCATTCCCTACGGTCGCGGACCCTCGCGCTCGGTGCCGGCGGGCGCCGTCGTCGCCGAGATCAGGTCGCTCGTTACCACGGGCCATGCCGAAGTCGTGCTGACGGGCGTCGATCTCACGTCCTGGGGCGCCGATCTTCCGGCCACGCCGCGGCTCGGCAGTCTTGTCCGGCGTATCCTGCGCCTGGTTCCAGAGCTGAAGCGCCTGCGCATCTCGTCGATCGACAGCATCGAAGCCGATCCAGAGCTCATTGAGGCCATCGCAAGCGAGCCGCGCCTGATGCCGCACCTCCATCTCTCGCTTCAGGCTGGCGACGACATGATCCTCAAGCGCATGAAGCGCCGTCATCTGCGCGCGGACGCCATCCGCTTCTGCGACGAGGTGCGACGCTTGCGGCCCGACATAGCGATCACGGCTGACCTGATCGCGGGCTTCCCGACGGAGACGGAAGCCATGTTCGCCAACACACTCGATCTCGTCGAGCGCTGCGGCCTCGCCGGTGTGCACGCCTTCCCTTTCTCGCCCCGCACGGGGACGCCGGCGGCGCGGATGCCACAGCTTGACCGCGCAACGATCAAAACACGCGCCGAGCGACTGAGGGCCGCAGGACAAAGCGCCACAGAGCGACACCTCGGAACACAGATCGGCCGTGAAATAGCAGTACTTATCGAAAAGCCGGGGCTCGGTCGCGCCGAGGACTTTACCGAGGTGTGTCTTGCCGATGGGCATCCGGTTGGCCATATCGTTCAGGTACGCGCAGGCGGCCACGACGGTCGGCGCCTCTGGGCGAAAGGTGGATCGTGAGCGCACCGGAAGAGAAGAAGCGCGGCTTGTTCGGGCGGCTGTTCGGCGGCGCCGAGACGCCCGCGCCCGAGCCGGAGAGCAGGCCGCAGCCTGCCTCCGAGGTCGCGCTCAGCGAACCTTCTCCAGTCGTAGCGGAAGTTGCCGCGCCCGATGCCACGGACGAGCTTGCCGCGGTTGCAGCCGAGCCCGCGCCGGCACAGAAGGGCGGCTGGTTCTCGCGTCTCAAAGCCGGCCTCACCAAGACCTCGTCGAAGCTCTCCGAAGGCATCACCGGCCTTTTCACGAAGAGCCGCCTCGACGTCGATACGCTCGATGATCTCGAGGATGTGCTCATCCAGGCCGACCTCGGTGTCGAAACGGCGGCCCGTATCACGACCACGCTTTCCCAGGGTCGATATACCAAGGGCATCTCGCAGGAGGATGTGCGCGCGGTGCTCGCGGAAGAGGTCGAGCGGGTGCTGGCGCCCGTTGCCCGGCCGCTCGTCCTCGACACGTCGTTGAAGCCCCACGTCATCCTCGTCGTCGGCGTCAATGGGGCCGGTAAGACCACCACAATCGGCAAGCTCGCGCAGCAGTTCAAGCGTGCAGGCCGCTCGGTGATGATGGCGGCCGGCGATACCTTCCGCGCAGCGGCGATCGACCAGCTCAAGATCTGGGGCGAGCGCACGGGCGCGCCCGTTGTCGCACACAAGGTCGGCGCGGACGCCGCAGGCCTTGCCTTCGACGCCCTCAAGGCGGCGCGCGAGGGGGGAAGCGACGTTCTCCTGATCGATACGGCCGGGCGGCTGCAGAACAAGCAGGCGCTCATGGACGAGCTCGAGAAGGTCGTCCGTGTCCTGCGCAAGATCGATCCTTCCGCACCGCACACGGTCCTTCTGGTGCTCGATGCGACGACGGGGCAGAATGCGCTGTCTCAGGTCGAGGTGTTCAAGGATAGGGCAGGGGTGACAGGGCTCGTCATGACGAAGCTCGACGGCACGGCTCGGGGCGGCATCCTCGTGGCTATTTCGGCGCGCTTTGGCCTGCCTGTCCACGCCATCGGTGTGGGCGAGGCGGCGGACGATCTCCAGCCCTTTGATCCGAAGGAATTTGCCCGGGCAATTGCAGTCGGTTAATCAGTCGCGGTCAGAATGAATGCGGTGCCTGCCGGGCGGCAGGCGCTGGCTCAGCGAGGAAGCAAGGGTTAGGGCGCGGTTCATGGAGTGGTTGACGAAGCATTATCCATTCAACCGGGTCCAGACTGTCAACATCCTCGGTGAGATGGGACCGCTGGTGGCGATGTTCCTCGTCAACGGCATCTGGGGTATCGCGGCCGGGACCTGGGCGCTGATCGGCACGACGATCATCGCGTTGATCGCTACGCTTGCCATTCTCGGGCGCCCGCCGATCATGCCCTTCATTGCCGGCGCCGTAAGCATCACGTTCGGCGTGCTGACGCTCATTACGGGCGATCCGAAGTGGGTGCAGATCAAGGTTACGCTCTTCAATACGCTCGTCGCTGCCCTGCTCTGGTGGGGCCTCAAGACGGACCGCAACTTCTTCCGGTTCGTCTTCGGCGGCACGTTCCACTATACGAATGAAGGCTGGAACAAGCTGACCGTCAACCTCGCCTGGTTCTTCCTCGCGACCGCCGCCTGCAACGAGGCGGTGCGCCTCGGCTTCGAGCATACCGAGTTCTGGGCGCTCAATCGCCTCTTCACCGGCGTCGATGTGTGGATCCTCTTCAAGCTGTTCATCGTGATGCCGCTTACGGGGATTTACATGTGGTGGCAGGTGCGCCTGCTCCAGCGATATCGCATTCCGGTAGAGAACAAGACCGTCAACAAGTAGCGCCCGCCACCGGGAGGTGCGCCGCGCGACAGACTGCAGGGTTTCCCCTCCCTCGTGGGCGAGACCCCGGACGCAGTCCAGGAGATCCTCCATGAGCGTCGAAGCGCCTCGCGACGGCAAAACTGCTTCGCCCCCTGCTGCCGACAGAAAGCAGCTCGGCAAGCTGATCCTGGACCTGGCCCCGCTACTCATCTTCTTTGCGGCCTATATGGCGTCGGACATCTATGTCGCGACGGGGGTCCTCATGGCGGCGACCGTCGTTTCGATGATCGTCTCGCGGCTCTGGCTCGGACACATTTCCGCGATGCTGATGCTGACCACAGCCCTGGTCGTAGGTTTCGGCGCGTTGACGCTCTGGCTCAATGATCCTCGCTTCATCAAGATGAAGCCAACCATGGTCAATCTGCTCTTCGCGGGCGCGCTGGGGGCCGGCCTCATGACCGGGCGCAACTTTCTCGAGCTGCTGCTTGGTCAAGCCTTTCAGTTAACAGAGGAGGGATGGCGCAAGCTCACCTACCGCTGGATCGGCTTCTTTCTCGCCCTGGCGGTGCTCAACGAAATCATCTGGCGGAACTTCAGCGAGGGGACTTGGGCGAGCTTTAAGGTCTTCGGTATCCTGCCGATCACCATCGTGTTCGCGATGCTGCAGGTCGGGCTCATTCAGCGGTACGGACTCGAAAGTCCGAAGGATCAGCCGCCGCGCTAGCCGCTGTCAGACAGCAGTTCGAATTTGATCTGTCTGGATAGATCTGTTTCAATTCTCGGCGATGGATTCGACGATCGGCCCTTTCCTGCCCGCGCAAGGTACGGAAGGGCCAGCGCACTTGTTCCTTCACAAGAATCTCGGCACGATGCTGGCGTACTATAACGGCATGGGACGAATGCCGCGACTCCAATCCCGACAATCGAGGATGACAACGTTCCGCAGCATGAAACACAAGACGCAACAGAACGCACCCGCCGCGGAGCCTGCAGCTCTCGTCCGATCACCCGTCCACCTTCTGCATCGCGCCGGTCAATGTGCCAGCGATCTCTTCGCGAGCGAGATGGCCGACCTGGATCTGACGCCGCGGCAGTTTGCCGTGCTCCTAACGGTGGCGCAGAATGAGGGTCTTAGCCAGACGGACCTCGTCGAGCGGACCGGCATCGATCGCTCCACGCTCGCAGACATCGTCCGCCGGATGTTGAAGAAAGGGCTCCTGCAGCGTCGCCGCACGCGCGAGGATGCTCGGGCCTATGCCGTGAAGCTTACGGATGAGGGTATGCGCATTCTGGCGGCGGCGCGCCCCAAGGTCGAAACCGTGGACGCGCGCCTCCTCGGGGTGCTCACCGAGAGCCAGCAAGCGGCGCTGATCGAGGATTTGAAGGCGATCGTCAGCTCGCTCCTCGCGTCGGACCGCCAGACGAGCCGGCGCGAGTAGGCGTGTTTCAGGCTGCTTTCGCGAGCAGCTTCCGGTTCACCAGCGTCTCGGCGATCTGCACGGTATTGAGCGCAGCCCCCTTCAGCAGGTTGTCCGAGACGATCCACATGGCGAGCCCGTTCTCGACGGTCGCATCCTCGCGGATGCGGGAGACATACGTCGCGAACTCCCCCGCCGCTTCGACCGGCGTCACGTAGCCGCCGGGCTCCCGCTTGTCGACGACCATGATGCCGGGCGCCTCACGCAGGATGGAGCGCGCTTCGGCCACCGTCATCTGCCGCTCGAACTCGATGTTCACCGCCTCGGAATGTCCGACGAAGACCGGCACGCGCACGCACGTCGCCGTCACCTTGATCTTGGGATCGAGGATCTTCTTGGTCTCCGCCAGCATCTTCCATTCCTCTTTCGTGTAGCCGTCCTCCATGAAGACGTCGATCTGAGGAATGCAGTTGAAGGCGATCTGCTTCGGGAACTTCTTGGGCTCGACCTCCTGGCCGGGGACGTACTTGCCCTTTGTCTGGGCCCAGAGCTCGTCCATGGCTTCCTTGCCGGCGCCTGAGACCGACTGATAGGTCGAGACGACCACGCGCTTGATGCGCGCCGCGTCGTGCAGCGGCTTTAGCGCGACCACCATCTGCGCGGTCGAGCAGTTCGGATTGGCGATGATGTTCTTGCGCTTGTTGCGCGCCATGTACTCGACGAGCACGTCCGCGTTGCACTCGGGCACGATCAGCGGCACGTCGACATCGTAGCGCCACGCCGATGAATTATCGATGACGATGCAGCCCTTGGCTCCGATGCGCGGGCTCCATTCCTTGGAGACGGCGCCGCCCGCCGACATCAGGGCGAAGTCGACCTTCGAGAAGTCGAACGTCTCCAGGTCCTGGCATTTGAGCGTCTTCTCGCCGAACATGACCTCGACGCCGACCGAGCGGCGCGAGGCAAGCGCGAATACCTCGTCGACGGGGAATTCCCGCTCGGCGAGCACGTTCAGCATTTCCCGGCCTACATTGCCGGTGGCACCGATGATGGCGACCTTGTAGCCCATGTCAGTTCCCCTGGAGGGTCGGCGCGCTCGTCCCGGCAGCGTGATCACGTGAAACACCGGCTATCCCGCGAAGCGCTGCCGTCACTTAGCGATTTGAGCGTCGAGCGGCAAGAGAAAGCGCGCAGATTGTGCCGTCGGCGGCCTCCGAATGCGGCCTGCGGGCATGTAAGGGGTTCTTATCGGCTCGTAAACCACGCTCCCAGGAATTGATGCTTTGTTGGTCTGCTCTTGACGGAAACTGGTGTTCTTCTATGACGTTCGGCCAGGGGTGCGTCGGCAGGCGCCCGCCTGCGCAGGGAAGTACAGGAAGTACAGTACGTGGCCGAGGGCGCGCGCCGTGAGGTGCAGCGGGACTCGGCTCGAGAGGTGATGATGATCCGCTATCAGCTCAATTGTGCCGAGGGGCACACCTTCGAGGCCTGGTTCAGCTCGAGCAAGGGCTACGAGGCTCAGGTGCGGCGCAAGCAGGTGACGTGCCCCGTCTGCGGCACGGCGGACGTCAAGAAGGCCATCATGTCGCCGCGCGTTACCCGCGCGAGGAGCCGTAAGACCCCCGTACCGGCGGAGGCACCTGTGGTGCCGTCGTCGTCCGCGCCCGTCCGCGAGCCGCAGCATATG
>CAUJKI010000384.1 GCA_963205015.1 Pseudomonadota bacterium | reverse complement strand
GGAGCGTCAGGCTGATCGAGGTGAGGAAGAATGCGGCAGCAAGACCCGCCGACACCCGCGAGAGCATGATCGCCGTGCCGCGGCCGGTCATGAAGCCGCCGGCGCCGCCACTGCCGCCGATCCCGAGTGCGCCGCCTTCCGAGCGCTGCAGCAGAACGACGGCGCAGAGTGCGGCGGCGATCATCAGGTGTATGACCAGCAGGACGGTTGCCATCGATCGAATGCCTCGTTGTCGTGCACCCACGCCGGCCATCCCCATGCCGGAGTGAGGGCGCCGATGGTCGGGGGCCATATCTCGGGGGCCAATATCTCGGAGGGTGGTCTACACCATGTCGGCGCGGACTGCCACCACCTCTCCTGCGGCTGATTGCGGTCCTATTGCCCGGTTACAGGCGCTTGGCTGCCCTCGCTCGTCACGGGACGCGGGGGGCGATAGGCATCGTCCACCTGCGGTTGCTTTTTCTTGATTTTGGCCGGTGCTTTCTTCTTGGGCTCAGCTCCGTCGGCGGCCGGCTGTACAGCCTTTTCGGGAGCCTTCCTGGGGGCAACCGCTTTCACCTGCTCCTTTTTGGCTGCGGCTGCGGGCTTCGTAGCCGGCGCCTTGGGGGCGGCCGCTTTCGGCGGCGGAGCCTTCGGCGTGGCTGTAACTGCGGCAGCCGCAGCGGCTGGGCGCCTGGGCGTCGGTGCCTTCTGCGGGAGGACGATGTTCTTCGGCGCGCCCTCGGCGGGGGCTTCGCCGGGCGCCAGTATCTCCTCTTCGCCCCCTTCGATGGTGGTGGGGAGCACGATCCGCGCCTTCGCGAGCCCACAGCGGAAGTTGAGCTGCTCCTCGACATCAAGCAGCGTGCCGATGCGTTGCAGCCGATCGGGCGGGAGATTGGCACGCGCCCACTCGGGTCCTCGCGCCATGTCGGCCGCGGCACCCTCGCTGCGCAACATGTCGAGGCGCGCCTGAAGCTGCTCGCAGGCGGGGGCATCGAGCGGGGCGCCGGTCGCCGGCGCGATAGCGACCACGGCAAGTGCCAGTGATGCCGCCACCATTTCCAGACTCAATCGCAACCGCCGCATGCGTTTGTATCCCGTAGCTGCAACCCTACGCATAGGCCGCGATGATCCCCAGGAAGTCCGCGGCCTTGAGGCTGGCACCGCCGACGAGAGCGCCGTTCACGTTCGCGACTGTCATCAGTTCACGCGCATTCGAGGGCTTCACCGAGCCCCCGTAGAGAATGCGCATGGCTTGCCCCTCGTTCCCGAAGCGCGCTGTGAGCGCGTTTCTGATCGCTCTATGCACCTCGGCGACGTCGGCCGTCGTCGGCGTCAGCCCGGTGCCGATCGCCCATACGGGCTCGTAGGCGATGATCGTGTCGGCGGCGCGGCACACCTCGGGGAGCGAGCCTGCGAGCTGCCGCGAGACCACACCGAGCGTCTGCTCCCCTTGGCGTTCAGCCGCGGTCTCGCCAATGCAGACGATCGCGGCGAGGCCTGCCCTGTGCGCGGCCTCTGCTTTTGCCTTCACCAGCGCGTCGCTTTCGAGATGGTCGGTGCGACGCTCGGAGTGACCGACGATGACGGCGGAGGCGCCGGCATCCTTGAGCATTTCCGCCGAGATGTCGCCGGTATGGGCGCCGCTGGCCTTGGCGTGGCAGTCCTGGCCGCCGATGGCGATGCGCGATCCTCGGAGTGCTGCGGCAAGCCTGGCGACGAGGGTGGCTGGCGGACAGATGAGCACGTCCGCAGCCTCAGTCGAGAGGCCCTTTGCCATGGCCTCGGCCTCCGCGAGTGAGGCGGCGAGGCCGTTCATCTTCCAGTTT
This sequence comes from Pseudomonadota bacterium, assembly GCA_963205015.1. Lineage (GTDB taxonomy): Bacteria > Pseudomonadota > Alphaproteobacteria > Rhizobiales > Hyphomicrobiaceae. The sequence continues at coordinate 3,020 of CAUJKI010000384.1, read as the reverse complement.
CCGGCCACGAGCGGCCTGATCGCACTTCCCGTCATGATGTCCTCGTGCTGCGCCGGACGAAAGGTCGCGGCATGCCTATCGCGTGGTCCCGGGACTTTCAACCCCGCGCGTGCCGGCGCTCCGATCCGTCGCGCAACAGCGTTCCGCAGAAGTAAAAAACCACCCGCAGGCGCAGCAATATCCCCCATGCTGGCGCGGCAATATGGACGCATTCGCGCGCACGGCCTATATGGACAGCAGCCCGACCGATCGCGCAGCCGCGCCGCCCCCTTCAACGAGGATCCACAAGGAAATGCTGGAAGCACTGAGACGCGGCGTCAAAGGCATAATCGTTCAGGGCCTGATCGGCCTCCTGGTCATCGCCTTCGCCGTGTGGGGCATTGCCGACGTCTTCCAGGGCCGCGGGCAGACCTCGCTCGCCCGGATCGGCAACACCGAGATCTCGCAGGATCAGTTCCAGCAGGCGCTGCAGCTCGAGATCAGCGGGCTCTCGCGCCAGTTCGGGCGCCGCCTCACCGTCGAGCAGGCGCGCCAGTTCGGTATCGACCAGCGTGTGCTCTCGCGCCTGATCGGTACCGCGGCCATCGATGCGCATGCGCGCGAGCTCGGGCTCTACCTGTCGGATGCCGCGATCGCGGAGGCGATCCGCAACGATCCGACATTCCAGGGTGCGGGCGGTACGTTCGACCGCAATTTCTTCACCGAGATCCTGCGCCAGAATGGCCTCAGCGAGCAGCGCTACTTCGCCGAACGCCGCGCCGAGGAAGTTCGCCAGCAGCTCACCGAGACGCTCGCCGGCGGCAACGTGCCACCGGATTTCCTCATCCAGACCTTGCACCGCTACCAGGGCGAGACGCGCACGATCGCGCACATGACGCTCGATCCGGAAGCATCCGCCAAGATCGAAACTCCTGATGAGGCCAAGCTCAAGGCCTTCTACGAGCAGAACAAGCGCCGCTTCGTTGCGCCCGAGTACCGCAAGGTGCCGATCATCATGCTGACCGCGACCGAGGCGCGCAAGCATATCGCCGTCAGCGATGAGGAGATGAAGGCGCTCTATGATCGTGAGAAGGATACGTTCGCGGTAGCGGAGCGGCGCCGCATCCAGCAGCTCTCGTTCCAGGACCGTGCGGCGGCCGAGAAGACGCTCACGGCGCTGAAGGCTGCGCCCTCGTTCGAGGAAGGACTGAAGGGGCTCGGCATCAAGGAGAGCGACGTCGAGATCGGTACGCTCGCGAAGTCCGAGATGATCGACGCGGCCATTGCCGACGCCGCCTTCAAGCTCGAAAAGGGCCAGCTTTCCGAGCCCGTCAAGGGGACCTTCTCGACCGTCATCCTGCGTGTCGCCGAGATCACGCCCGGCAAGCAGAGCACCTTCGAGGAGGTCAAGGATCAGCTCCGTGATCGCCTTGCGGGCGAGCGCGTCAGCCGCGAGGTGCAGGAACTGCACGACCGGATCGACGACGCGCGCGCGGGCGGTGGCAGCCTGAAAGAGATTGCGGAGCGGCTCAAGGTGCCGTTCGTCGAGATCGAGGCAACGGACCGGCAGGGCAAGACGCCCGATGGCAAGCCTGCACTCGAAAATCCGGACGCGCCGCGCATTCTCGCCTCGGCCTTCGAAGGCGGAAGCGGGCTTGACCGCGAGGCCATCGAGCTTACCGACGGCGGCTATGCCTGGGTCGATGTGGCCGGCATCACGGCAGAGCGGCAGAGGCCCTTCGAGGAGGTTCAGGAAGCTGTCAAGACGGCCTGGATCGAGGGCGAGCGGCGCACGGCCCTCAATACGGCTGGCCAGAACATTGTCGAGCGCGTGGGCAAGGGCGAGCCCCTCGAGGACATCGCCAAGGAACTCGGCCTCGAGGTCAAGCTCGCCCAACCCGTGACGCGGACGCAGCAGGTGGACGGCCTGACGCGAGCCGCCGTGCAGCGCGCCTTCTCGCTTGCCCGCGGCAGCGCTGCGGCCGTGGAGAGCGCGGACGGTAAGTCGCGCACGATCATCGTCGTTAGGGCGATCGTCGATCCGCCGCCTGCCACGCCCGAGCAACTCACGAGCCTGCGTCAGGAGCTTTCACGCCAGCTTCAGGGCGACGCGATCAGCGCTTATGTGAGCGCACTGCAGAACCGGCTCGGTTACAGCGTCAACGAGACCGTCTACCGGCGTGCCTTGGGCATTGAAGCGCAGCCGCAGTAGAGCGCCGGCGCCGAAAATGGGGAGATCGCGTTAGATCGAGAAGCTCGTGCCGCAGCCGCAGGCGGCGGTGGCATTGGGGTTCTGGATCTTGAAGGAGGCGCCGATGAGCTCGTCGACGAAGTCGATCTCGGCGCCTTCCATATAGCCGACGGACATTTCATCGATCAGGACGACCGCGCCTTCCCGCTCGATCACGAGATCGTCCGGCTCGCGCCCGGAAACGAGATCGAACTTGTACTGGAAGCCCGAGCAGCCGCCACCTTCGACGCTGACGCGGAGCGCGTCGGCGCCCGGCTCGCCGGCCACGATCTCGGCGATCCGCCGGGCAGCCCGCTCGGTCAGCGCGATCCGCGGGCGGTCCTCTACCATCGTCATGAAGGGCTCCTCGCGTGCTCTTCGCCCGCTGTCCAAGGCCTGGAAGCCGGGCGGACTCGACGCGGATACTTGAGGAATAAATAGGGTTTGCCCTGGCGATGTCAAACGGCGCCGCACGGTCTATCATAGTGGGAGCGAGGGGCAGCCATGCGGGTAGCCGGGAAAGCCGTGGCAATCGGTGACAGCAGCAGTCAGGGAACGCCGGCCGGGACATCCGTGCCCCGCCGGCCGGGCGCACGGCCCGTTGCAGCCTGGGCGCTGGACGCGGATATGAGCCGTGGGCGGGCAGCGCCGGAGCCCCCCTGCACGTACCGCACACCCTTCCAGCGCGACCGCGACCGTATCGTGCACGCAAACGCCTTCCGGCGTCTCACATACAAGACGCAGGTGTTCCTCCACCACGAGGGCGACCATTTCCGCACGCGGTTGACCCACTCGCTGGAAGTGGCGCAGA
>CAUJKI010000383.1 GCA_963205015.1 Pseudomonadota bacterium | reverse complement strand
CCAGTCCAGCTCAGGTGTGGTTCGCCGTCGGCAATCCGCACGCCGATGTCTCGGTCTGGCAGGTCGATCACGCGCGCTGGGGCGAGCGCTATCGCACGCCTTTCATCTTCGTCGCGACCGCCGGTGCCTCGAGTGGGCCCGTCTGCGCCTATGACATCAGTGCGCGCCGCACGATGGTGCTGCCGCTCGGGCATTCCTGAGACGGCATCCTCGACGGCTGGCTCGTGGGCCGATCCGCGACCTGACAAGGCGGCTGCCATCCGCTAGAACGGCTCCCGAATGCAGCACGACTTCATGGGAGCAGCACAATGGCAAAGGTGGCGTTTATCGGCTTGGGCGTGATGGGCTATCCCATGGCGGGGCACCTTCTGAAGAAGGGCGGCCATGAGCTGACCGTCTATAATCGCAATGCCGACAAGGCCGCGGCCTGGGTCAAGGAGTATGGCGCCGGCAAGACTGCGCCGACGCCGGCCGAAGCCGCCAAGGACGCTGACTTCGTCTTCTCCTGTGTCGGTAACGACGACGATCTGCGCGCCGTGACACTCGGCAAGGATGGTGCCTTCGAGACGGTGCGTAAAAGCGCGGTGTTCATCGACAACACGACGGTATCCGCGAATATTGCGCGCGAACTCTATGCGGCGGCAAAGGCAAAGGGTTTCGGCTTTCTCGATGCACCCGTCTCGGGCGGCTCGGCCGGTGCGCAGAATGGCGTGCTGACGGTCATGGTGGGCGGCGATGCCGATACGTTCGCCAAGGCGGAGCCTGTAATCGCGGCCTTCGCGCGCATGGTGATGCTGATCGGCCCGCCCGGTGCCGGCCAGCTCACGAAGATGGTCAACCAGATCTGCATTGCCGGTGCTGTGCAGGGGCTCGCGGAGGGCATCCACTTCGCGCAGAAGGCCGGCCTTGATATCGCGAAGGTCATGGAGACGATCTCCAAGGGCGCTGCGGGCTCCTGGCAGATGGACAATCGCTGGAAGACGATGTCGGAAGCCAAGTACGACTATGGCTTCGCCGTCGATTGGATGCGCAAGGATCTCTCGATCTCGCTCGACGAGGCGCGGCGCAACGGCGCGACGCTGCCTGTGGCGGCGCTCGTCGACCAGTTCTATGCCGAGGTGCAGCGGCTCGGCGGCAAGCGCTGGGATACCTCGAGCCTGCTCGCGCGATTGAATCAGAAGTAAATCTCCCCTCTCCCCGTCCTTACGGGGAGAAGGGGAAGTGTGCGGTTCAAACCTTGATCGGCACGGTCTTCTCGACGCTGATGCCTTCGGGCGTCAGCGCGCACTTGAGAGCGATCGCCTCGACGCCAAGCTCGCGGGCCGCGGCGAACCCTTCGACGTAGTTGGGATCGACATCGCGCGCGAACGTGAGGCGTGTCGCGTCATTGCGCTGAATGAGGAAGACCATCACCGCGCGGTTGCCTGCGCGCACCATCTGGCCGAGCTCCAAGAGGTGCTTGAGCCCGCGAACCGTCACCGAGTCGGGAAACTCGGCGAGGCCGGCTTCGCGCATCATGTGCACGTTCTTGACCTCGACATAGGCCGGCGGCTTGCCTGGACTTTCGAGCAGGATATCGATGCGGCTGTTCGCGCCGTACTTCACTTCGCGCCGGAGGTTCTCGTAGCCTTTGAGCGCGGCGACCCGCTTGCCGAGAATTGCCTCGCTGACAAGCGCATTGGGATGGTTCGTGTTGATGCCGACGAGGTTCGGACCCTTGCCGAGATCGACTTCGAGCATCTCCCAGGTGTGCTTATACTTGCGCGTCGGGCTATCCGAAATCGAGACCCATACCGGCAAGCCGGGCGTCGTCAGCCCCATCATGGAGCCGGTTTTGGGGCCCGTGGCCGTGATGATCTCGCCGCTCTCGAGACGGATATCGGCGAGAAAGCGCTTGTAGCGCTGGATGAGCGTGCCGCGGAGCAAGGGGGTCTGAAACTGCATGGCGGCGAAAGTAGTGTTTCGCGCCGCCTGCGGCAATCGGGTCATGTGCCGCGTGCAAAGAGGCTTGTGCGGCCACGCCGCGGGGCTGGCACGGGCGCCATTTTACGATAGCATCGCCGCCGACCGGGCATCTAGAAGCGCGGAGCAGGGCTGGAAGCAAGGACCATGATCGACAAGCGGGTGAAGTCCATCGCCGAGGCGATGCAGGGGATCAAGGACGGCTCGACGGTCCTGTTCGGGGGGTTCGGGGCCGTGGGCCATCCATCGCACCTGATCGATGGCCTCATCGAGCAGGGCGCGAAGGACCTGACGCTGGTCGGCAACAACGCGGGTTCGGGACGCGTCGAGCCGCTCGTGCGCCTCCTCGCAACCGGCCGCGTGCGCAAGATCATCTGCTCGTTTCCGCGCAGTTCCGGCTCGGTTGTCTTCGATGAGATGCACAAGGCCGGTAAACTCGAGCTGGAGCTCGTGCCGCAGGGCACGCTCGCCGAGCGCATCCGTGCAGCGGGCGCCGGCATCCCTGCCTTCTATACGCCGACCGCCTACGGAACCGCGCTCGGCGAAGGGAAGGAATCGCGTGAGATCAACGGGCGCATGTATCTGCTCGAATATGCAATCCGCGGCGATGTGGCGCTGGTCGAGGCCTGGCAGGCCGATCGCTGGGGCAACCTGACCTTCAAGCTCTCCGGCCGGAACTTCAATCCGATCATGGCGACGGCCGCCGAGCTCACTATCGTGCAAGCACAACATATCGTCGAGCTCGGCGAGATCGGGCCCGAAGCCACGCACACGCCCGGCGTCTACGTCAATCGCGTGGTGCACGTACCCTATGGCGACCCTGCCCCCGCACTCGTGGCCACCGCCTAAGATTATTCATCTGCCGAGGAGTCGCATCATGACGACCACAGCCGCCCGCGCAACCGGTGCCGCCGAAGGCTTCAAGCCCTGGACACGACCCGAGATGGCTGCGCGCCTCGCCCGCGACATTCCCGAAGGCTGGTGCGTGAACCTCGGGATTGGCATTCCACTGCTCGTCTCGAACTTCGTGAAGGGACGCGAGGTCATCTTCCAGTCCGAGAATGGCATCATCGGCATGGGCGGTCTGCAGAAGCCCGAGGAGCTCGAGCCCTGGCTCGTCAATGCCGGCAAGCAGAACGTCAATCTGGTCACCGGCGCATCGATCGTTCATCACGCCGACAGCTTCGCGATGATTCGCGGCGGCCACATCGACCTCTGCGTGCTCGGCGCCTTCGAAGTTGCCGAGAACGGTGACTTCGCCAACTGGACCACCTCACTCACGGATGGCGTACCGGCGGTGGGCGGCGCCATGGATCTCGCGGTCGGGGCCAAGCGCCTGTGGGTCATCATGGACCATACGTCGAAGGACGGGCGCGCGAAGCTCCTCGAACACTGTGCTCTGCCGCTCACCGCGCTCAAGGCTGTAAGCCGCGTCTACACGAACCTCGCCGTGCTCGACGTCGGCCCCCAGGGCTTCGAGGTAGTGGACATGGCGCCGGGGCTTTCCATGGAGGCCCTGCAGGCTCAGACGGCCGCCAAGCTCAAACGCAAGGCTGCCGCCTGAGCGAAGGCAACACGAAAGCCGGAAAAGCAGAAAGGCGCGGATGACCGCGCCTTTCCTGATTCAGATCTTGGGAAGCCTCCGATGCGGAAATTCTGCGTCGGAACTCAGACCATCCCGAGCACTACTGCGGCGAGAAACGCAAACGACATGATCGCGGCGGCGATGTTCAGCCCAGCTCGAAGCTGCATTGAACCCTCCATTACTGATCTGATCCAGCGTCTGTGCCACGGCACTGCGAGGTGCCAATGAACAAACTGTAAGGTTCGCTAAAGACGCGTGGCAAGGGAAAACGTTCCCGCACAGCAAAATCCGTACCATTCTGCTCAAATGAATCTATGTACTTCGTGTGCTCAAAGCGCCACTGCGGAGATTAACGGTTAAATTAACCAAAGTTGATCTCAGAATACTTGTGTATTCATTCGTGGTTTGCTCGACACACGGACGTGGCCTCATCGTGACGGTCCGTCGAATGATTTTTTTGAGCTAAAGCGAGCTCCGCGGGGCCAAATGTGGCCATCTCGTGGAAAAAAGGCCAATTGCCACATGATTGCCACAACCAAATCACTTCCGCTCCGCGTACGTGGCACCGTTGACCCCGGCGCGTCGACGTCCCAGCATGGCGAAGACGTGCGGAAACCCAAGAAAAAAGCAGGAGGACGCCGATGGATGAGGCCCGGATTCCGGTGCTGGTCGGCTGCGGGCAGATCACCCAGCGCGAGAAGGACCCCGCACGCGCTCGCTCGCCCATGGACCTGACGGCAGATGCCGCCCGCCACGCTGCAGAGGACACGGGCGCAGGCCCGGCCTTGCTCGCTGCGCTCGACACGGTCGTCATGATCCGCTCGTTCTCCGATACGAGCTGGCGCTTTGCCTCTCCTTTCGGCCGATACAACAATCCGCCGCGCTCGCTCGCCAATCGCCTCGGTGCTCATTCCGCAAAACGTCTCATCTACACCCATCCCGGCGGTAACATGCCGCAATGGTGCGTGAACCGGCTCTTCGAGATGGTCGTGCGCGGCGACGTCGAGGCGGCGCTCATTGCGGGCGGGGAGGCCCTCGCGACGCAGAAGGGGGCCGAGCGAGCCAAGCTCCAACTCGACTGGTCGGAGGATGCCGGTGGCGAGCCCGAAATCTGGGGCGTGGCCAAGCGCGGGTGGAGCGACATGGAACAGCGCCATCGCATGGCCGGCGCCATCTTCGCCTATCCGCTCTTCGAGAATGGCATCCGCGGCCATCTCGGACGCTCGATCGGCGAGCATCTTGCCGCCATGGGCACGCTCTTCGCGCACTTCGCGGCTGTCGCCAAGGCCAATCCGCTCGCCGACCGCCGGGCCGGCTACGACGCCGAGGCAATCGCGAGCGTCAGCGCCGACAATCCCTACATCGGCTTTCCCTACACGAAGCTCATGAATGCCAATGCCTACATCGATCAGGCGGCGGCACTCGTGCTGACCTCGGTCGCGAAGGCGAGGGCGCTCGGCATTCCCGAGGAGAAGTGGGTCTACCTGCACGGATGCGCAGACGCTCACGACCACTGGTACATCTCGGATCGCCACAACTACTATTCATCGCCCGCCATGCGGACGGTCGCGCGTGAAACGTTCGAGATGGCGGAGATGTCGCTTGCCGACATTTCCCATATCGACCTCTACAGCTGCTTTCCTTCAGCGGTCGAAATCGCGTGTGCGGAAATGGGTATTCCCCCCGATGACCCGCGCGGCATCACCGTCACGGGCGGGCTTCCCTATTTCGGCGGCCCCGGCAACAACTACGTCACGCACTCCATTGCCGAGATGATGAATCGTGTGCGCGGCAAGCCCGGATCGTTCGGCCTCGTCACGGCGAACGGCAACTATGTCACCAAGCAGTCGGCGGGCATCTATTCGACGACGCCGACCAAGAAAGCCTTCGCGCCGCGCGATCCCGGGCTTTACCAGGCCGAGATCGATGCCGATCATGGGCCGGTCGTCGCCGAGGTGGCCGAGGGCCCGGCTGCGATCGAGACCTATACCGTGATGCACGATCGCAAGGGACCGACCTACAGCGTCTTGTTCGGACGTCTCGGCGATGGCCGCCGGTTCATGGCCAATACACCCGACGATCCGGGGCTGCTCGCGGACATGACCGTTCGCGACTATCTCGGCGTTCGGGGCCGCACACAACACGCGGACGGCATTAATATTTTCGTGCCGGATTGAGATCGGGATTCACGCGCCGGCATTGCTGGCGCCGGATTGCGGCACATAGTGTGCGCCGCACTGTGGACTTCGCGCCGCGGGCACCTATATATGCAATGCAGAGTGCGCCGGCTCGCATAGGTGGCGCATAGGAATAGAGGGGAGGCAGAATGACGAGCTTCAAGCGGTGGCTAGGCAGGCTTAGCGTAATCGCGCTCGGCGCGATGGTGGTGCTGGCGACCATGCCCACCGACGCGGACGCGCGCCGTGGCTTCGGCGGCTTTGGCAGCCGCGGTGCCAAGACGTTTCAGGCGCCGCCGAAGACCAATACGGCCCCGAACGCAGCCGCTCCGATCAACAAGTCGATCACCCAGCCGGGCACGCCTTCGGCCGGCGCCAATCAGGCCATGCGCCCCGGCGCGGCAGCAACACAGCAGGCTTCCCGCTTCGGCGGTCTCAAGGGGCTGCTCATGGGCGGGCTCTTCGCAGCCGCGCTCGCCGGCATCTTCGGCATGGGCGCGCTGGCGACGTTCGCGGGCTTCCTGCTGCAGATGCTGCTGATCGGCGGCATCGTCTACCTGCTCGTCCGGTTGTTCCGTGGCGGCTTCGGCGGTGCCAGGCCTGCCATGGCGACAGCCAGCGCCCAGAGCACCTATTCCGGGCGCAACCCGGCAGACATTCTCAATCGCAGCGGCAGCGCGGGCGGCGGTGCCGTCGACGAGCTGAAGATCGGGCCCGCCGACTACGACGCATTCGAGCGTCTGCTCGGCGAGGTGCAGATGGCCTACGGCAAGAACGACCTCGATGCGCTGGAAAAGCGCCTGACACCGGAGATGCTTTCGTACTTCGCCGCCGAGCTGGACGAGAACGCGAAGAAGGGCCTGCTCAATGTCGTCTCCGACGTGAAGCTCGAGCAGGGCGATCTCGCCGAGGCGTGGCGAGAGCAGCACCTCGAGTACGCAACGGTCGCCCTGCGCTACACGCTCGTTGATGCAACTATCGAAACGGCGACGGGCCGCGTGGTCGAGGGCAGCCGGACGGAGCCGACCGAGCTCACGGAGATCTGGACGTTTGCGCGTCCGATCCGCGGCACGGCCAGCCAGTGGGAGCTTTCGGCCGTCCAGTCGGCCTGATCTACCGGTACACGTGCAAGATCTGCGGGCGGCGCCCTCCAAGCGAGGGCGCCGTTTGCGTGTTCGGAGCTGCATGGCTCCTTGCCAAATATAAGGAAGACGGCCGAGGGCGCCGCCGCTAAAAGCGGCGCAGTGCCGGCACGCCGAGCCGGTCCATTGCAGGGAATTCCGGGAATGAAGAAGCCCCTCGAAGGCATTCTCGTCGTCTCGCTCGAGCAGGCCGTGGCCGCGCCCATGACCGGACGGCGGCTCGCCGATGCCGGCGCGCGTGTGATCAAGCTCGAGCGGCCTGAAGGCGATTTCGCGCGGGGCTACGACGCGCTCGCGGCGGGCCAGAGCGTGTATTTCATCTGGCTCAACCGCGGCAAGGAGTCGGTCGTCGTCGATCTCGGCAAGGCGGAGGATCGGCGGCTCTTCGAGGCGCTGCTCGCCAAGGCCGACGTCTTCGTCCAGAACCTGAAGCCTGGCGCGCTCGCCAAGCTCGGCTATCCCGTCGAGGAGATCTGCGCCCGCCATCCACGCCTCATCGCCTGCTCGATCTCCGGCTATGGCGACACGGGGCCATACGCCGACCGCAAGGCCTATGATCTTCTGATCCAGGCGGAGTCCGGTCTCGCCTCGGTTACGGGCAGTGCCGCGGAGCCGGCACGCGTCGGTGTTTCCATCGTCGATGTCTCGACGGGGCTGCACGCCTATGAAGCTATTCTCGAGGCGCTGCTGCGCCGCGCTACAACCGGCCAGGGCGCCGACATCCGCATTTCCATGTTCGATACCATGGCTGAGCTGATGAGCGTGCCGCTCCTGCAGGGCATCAACGGGGCCCCGCCGAAGCGCATCGGCCTCTCGCACATTTCGCTCGCGCCCTATGGCGTATTCACCACCCGCGATAACGTGCCGATCCTCATCAGCATCCAGAACGACCGCGAGTGGCGGGCACTCTGCACGAAGGTCTTCGAGCGCCCCGAGTGCGGAAGCGATCCGCGTTTTGCCACGTCTCCTGCACGCATTGCGAACCGCCCCGAGACCGACGGCCTCGTCGCCGAGTGGTTCGCAGCTCATGATGCGGAGGGGGCCATCGCGAAGCTTGATGCTGCGGACATCGCCTTCGGCCGCGTGAACGACGTCTTCGGGCTGCACGCACATCCGCACCTGCGCATGATGACGATCAAGACCGAGGTCGGGCCTTTGGATATGCCGGCGCCCCCGGCGCAATGGCTGGGAGAGGACATGCTTGCTGCCGAGAGCGTGCCGGCGCTGGGCACACACACGCGTGCCGTACGCGAGGAGTTTCTTGAGGTGCAGTGAGGGGCTGCGCGAGCGCGCCGTTGTCCCCTCTCCCCGCCTGCGGGGAGAGGGCTAGGGTGAGGGGCGGTGGCATACGCAAACGTCAGCGGATGTGCCGCCCCTCATCCCAACCTTCTCCCCGTAAGGACGGGGAGAAGGGGAAGAAGAGCGCTCGCACAAAATCCATAAAAGGCGAGGGTTCAGAGGGTGTTCCCCGGTCGGTCACAGAGCTGAGGCCTGTGGCGAAGCCACGAGGCGCCACAGGCGCGAACCGCTCATCGATGGTGTGGCGACTTCTGTCGGGCCTTCCCCTCACCACTCTCGAACTGATTGGGATCGAGGCCGATGAGCTCGAACGAACGCAGCATGTGGGGCGGCAATGGCGCGGTCACGTCGATCGTCGGCTTTCCCGCGCGCGGATGGGGCAGCACGAGGCGGCGCGCGTGGAGATGCAACTTGGGCTCAAGCGCTTCCATGATCTGCGTGATGCCGCCTTCGTATTTGTTGTCGCCGATGATGGGGTGGCCGATCACGGCCATGTGTGCGCGAAGCTGGTGCTGACGCCCCGTGACGGGTTTCAGCGAGACCCAGGCGGCGCGGTTCGCCACACGATCGCTCACCGCATAGTGGGTCGTCGCGTGCATGGCGGCATCCTGCTCGCCGGGCTCGGCCTTGCGCACGCGGTC
>CAUJKI010000382.1 GCA_963205015.1 Pseudomonadota bacterium | reverse complement strand
GGAGGCGCCGATCAAGCTTCGATCCACGCCGGGCAAGGGCTCGCTCTTCTCGGTGAGCCTGCCGCGCGCCGCGGGTGCGGCGGGCCGCGCGCGGGCGTCGGACATGCCGCCGACCGTCGCCGATATCCGCAACCTGAGAGTCCTGTGCATCGACAATGAGGGTGATGTGCTCGATGGGATGCGCGCGCTTCTCGACGGCTGGGGCTGCAGATCGGTCATGGCGGCGGGCACGGATGAGGCGCTCGAGCGCCTCAGGGGGATGGATGGGCTGCCAAGCGTCATTCTCGCCGATTATCATCTCCACGCTGGAACGGGCGTCGAGGCAGTGAAGGCGATCTTTTCAGCGATCGGCCGTGATGTCCCGGTCGTGTTCATCACGGCCGATCACACGCTCGAGGTGCAACGCGAAATCCGCGGCATGGGCTTCGTCATGCTGAGGAAGCCGCTCAAGGCCGCCCAGCTCCGCGCGATCCTCTCGCGCATCTCCATGCAGCTCCGTGTCGCCGCCGAATAGGCAGTCCAGAACCAATCAACTACGCCTTCGGGCTGCGCCAGTCGCCCTCGATGCGGTTGATGGCAATGACCGCCTGCGTGCGGCTGTCGACGTCGAGCTTCTGGAGAATCGCCGAAACGTGAGCCTTGATCGTCGCCTCGGAGCCCCCGAGTTGAAAGGCGATCTGCTTGTTGAGCAGACCCTGGCCGAGCATCATCAGGACGCGGACCTGCTGCGGCGTCAGCGTCGAGAGGCGTGCCACGACGTCGTCCGCGTTACTGTCCGCCGGCCGCGACAAGTCGATATCGGAGGGAACCCAGATGCCGCCGCCGAGCACAGTCTCGACAGCAGCGCGGATCTCCTCGACGGAGAGTGACTTCGGCACATAGCCCGAGGCGCCGAACTCCATGCACTTGCGGATCGTCGCGGGATCATCGTGAGCGGAGACGACGACCACAGGGATATCGGGATGCTGCGCACGCAGCAGCAGGAGGCCAGACAGCCCCTGAACTCCCGGCATGGCAAGATCGAGTAGGACGAGATCGGTATCTACGCGGTCCGCGATCAGCGCCTCGAGGTCGGCGAGCGAGGCGGCCTGATCGATGCGCGCACCATTGATGGCCGAGTGGAGCGCCTGAGTGAGCGCGCCGCGAAACAGCGGGTGATCATCCACGACGACGATGCGAATGGCCATCAGCCGAGCCTCCACCGGGGTTGCCGGGCATTCAAGCGAGTCGTGTTCGCGTAAGCTCGGTCCGCGGCATCTTCAACAGGCATCAGGTGAAGAACTAGCGCGTTTCCGCGGTCTTGGCTAACATTTGAGGCAAATCGGCGGGGCGCGTCGAAACCTGTTCAGCGTATGCGCCGGAAGTCTGTGCAACCCGGGACCGCCGCACGCGGACCACATTGGGCGGCCATGTCTCGCGGGCAGGGCGGCACGGACAAGCCGTGATCGCGCCCCCGCAGGCGACCTTGAGGAGAGTGCGCATGATCGAGCGCAAGGAGCGCCGGCCCTACTGGCGGCACACGAAATGGCAGATGATGGCGAGCTTGCTGCCGTTTCTCCTCGTCGTTCTCGTGTTGCCCTTCTATGCCGAGCAACTCAACAGCAGCCGGGTGATCGGCTTTCCCTGGGGCTACTTCCTTCTCGCGCACGGGATCGGCGCCCTCGCATTGATTACCGTCGCCTCGTTCGCCAATCGCCAGGACGTCATCGACCGCTGGCATGGCGCCCATGAGGACGGCTAGCGCGACGGACCTCCCCACCTCGCCTTGAGGCACGCCTCGTCCAGGACAGGCGTGCCGCCACCGAGACTGCTTCGGATCGCCGATGTCCCTCACGCCAAGCCGACACCTCGTCAATCCCTTGCTCGGTGTCTATTTCGGCATCTTCTCGAGCCTGCTCATCGGCATCGTCCTCATGGCGCTGATGCTCGAGCAGCTCGGGCTCGAGGATCGGTTGCTGCGCGCGCTCATCGCCGGCGGGCTCGTCACGCTGTTTGCGGGGCTCGCGCTCGCCACGCACTCGAACGGTATCTTCGAGCTGCTCTATGCCGGCAGGCGGGTGCCCGCAATCTTCACAGGCCTCACGCTCACGGTGACATTGCTCGGCGGCACGACGATCGCGGCTTTGCCCGGCCTCTTCTATCTCATGGGCTTCGACGCGCTCTTCCTGACTGTCGGCATGACGACGGGGCTCGTCGTGTTCGCCATCCTGATCGCGCCCTATATCCGTAAGTTCGGTGCTTATTCCCTGCCCGCCTATCTCGGCCTGCGCTTCGCGAGCCCCATGCTGCGCGTCGTCGCGGCGGCGATTGCGAGCGTGCCACTGCTCCTGCTGATCGTCGCCGAGCTCAAGGTCGCGCTCATGGCCGGCAGCTGGCTGACCGAGCTTTCGCCGCTGGTACTCACGATATCGATCTCGCTCGTGCTGGTTCTCGCGCTGGTGAGCGGGGGCGCGCGCTCGCTGACGTGGACAAGTGCGGCGCAGGCCATCGTGATGCTTCTCGCGGTGCTGATCCCGGTCGTGATCATTGCCGTCCTGATGTCGCATCTGCCGGTGCCGCAGTTGAGCCATGGCCGCATCACGCGGACGATCCTGCGGGCAGAGTTCACTCAGGGCATTCCCGAAGTCCTCGCCGATGCCTTCGCCTTCGATCTCCCCGACAGGGGATTCGAGGCGGCCACACGGCGCTTCGCGACCGCCTTCTCGAGTATCGGACAGGGGGCGTTCGTGCTGTCGGTCCTCGCCATCATGGCGGGCGTCGCCGGGCAGCCCATGCTCATTTCCCGGATCAGCGCGACGCCCGGCGTTTATGCGACGCGGAAATCCGTCGCCTGGGCCATCTGCCTCGTGGGGCTCGTGTTCCTGACCATGTCGGCTGTCGGCGTCTTCCTGCGGGAGAC
>CAUJKI010000381.1 GCA_963205015.1 Pseudomonadota bacterium | reverse complement strand
CGAGGCGCCGAGCAACTATTCCTACGTCGTCGCCGGCAACCAGGACTTTATCGAAGGCCGGCTCGACGAGTTCCGCTTGCCGCTCGTCATGGCGCTTGCGCTCTCCGGTCTCGGTCTCGTCGGCGCGACCTTTCTTCAGGTCCGCTACGGCCTGAAGCCGCTTGGTGCCATCGAGCAGGGCCTTGCCGACATCCGCTCGGGTCGTGCGCGCCGGCTCGAGGGTGATCTTCCGGCGGAGATCGAGCCGCTGCGTGCCGAGCTCAATGCGCTCATCCAGGCTAACCAGGACACCATCGAGCGCGCGCGGACCCAGGTCGGCAATCTCGCGCATGCCCTGAAGACGCCGCTCGCCGTCATGATCAACGAAGCGCGCGAAGAGCGATCTCACTTCGGAGACAAGATCGTCGAGCAGGGCGAGATCATGCGCGACCAGGTCAACCACTACCTGGATCGTGCCCGCGTCGCCGCGCAGCACGGCATCATCGGCACGGTGACGGACGTTGAGAGCGTGCTGCGTGGGCTCATTCGCGCCGTCTCCCGTATCTATCGCGACCGCCACATCGACATTGCCGTCACGTGCGCGCCCGGCGCGCGCTTCCGCGGCGAGCGGCAGGACCTCGAGGAGATGCTCGGCAACCTCCTGGACAATGCCTGCACGTGGGCAGGTAGCGGGGTGGATGTGAGCGTCGTCATGCGCGAGCCCGACGCACAGCGCCCCCAGCGTCTCGTCGAGATCATCGTCGCGGACGACGGCCCGGGCCTGGATGCCGAGCAGCGGGCGCAGGCCGTCAAGCGCGGCCGCCGCCTCGACGAGAGCAAGCCCGGCTCCGGCCTGGGCCTCTCCATCGTCGCCGATCTCGTGCAGAGCTATGGCGGCACGTTCCATCTGGAGGCCTCCCCGACGGGTGGGCTCAGTGCGCGGCTGGTGCTCCCGGCGGCGTGATGCCGCAGCCCTGGCATTCCCCCGCTTGATCATGGCCAAAGGCGGCACAAGGCCGCCGTGCGAGGGCATCGCCTTGCAACGGCCTCCTGGCGTCCTTATTGACGGGTTCTAATGTGCGCCTCGCCCCTCCCGGGCGAGGCAATGAGGTACGCAATGCTGCTCTGGCTCGGGTTTGCGGTTCTGACAGCGGGGGTCGTGGCTGTGCTGCTGCGGCCGCTGCTCGCCAGCCGTGCGGCTGAGGGGACGCCGCCTGGTGCCAGTGCCGCCGTCTATCGCGACCAGCTCGCCGAGATCGAGGCAGAGCGCGCGCGGGGCCTGATCGGCGAAGCCGAGGCCGAGGCCGCCCGCGTCGAGATCGCCCGCCGTCTGCTCGTATCCGCGGATCGCGCGAAGGCGACCACGACGGCTGCGGCAACGGGCGACCTGCGCACCCTTGCCATGGTCGTCGCCGCTGCTCTCCCCGTTCTCGCCATCGCTGTATATCTCTCCGTCGGCGCGCCGAGCCAGCCGGGCCAGCCCTTCGCGTCGCGGGGACCGGTTCCGGGTGCGGTGCCGGGCGTCGGCCAGCTCGTCGCCAAGGTCGAGGAGCGGCTGCGCGCTTTTCCCGAGGACGGCCGCGGCTGGGATGTGATCGCCCCGGTCTATCTGCGCCTCGCGCGCTACAGCGACGCGGCGGACGCCTTCCAGCGCGCGCTGCGTCTCATGGGCGAGAGCCCGGAGCGGCTCGCCGGCCTTGCCGAGGCGCACGTGCTCTTGAGCGACGGCATTGTCACGGAGGTCGCGCGCAAAGCGTACGAGCGCTTGCGCGTGCTGACGCCGGAAGAGCTTGAGCCGCGCTTCTGGCTCGCTGTCGCGTCCGAGCAGGACGGTCGCTTCGAGGAGGCCGTGAGCGTCTATGCGCAGCTGTTGACCGAAGGCGAGGCCGATGCGCCCTGGCGACCGATGGTGGAAGCGCGCTGGCGCACTGCGCGCACGAAGCTCGGCTTGGCAACGGCGCCCGTGCCCGAAAGCAAGGCCGATGCAGGGCCTCAGCCCGAAGCCAAATCCGAACCCTCGTCCGAAGCCAAGTCGGAACCCAAGTCCGCCGGCATGGCGCCCGCGCTCGCCCGAGAGCAGGCGGAGGCGATCCAGTCGTTGCCGGAGGACGCGCGCAAAAAGGTGATCGAGGACATGGTCGCTGGCCTCGACCAGCGGCTTCGCGACAACGGGCGCGATCTCGAAGGCTGGCAGCGGCTGATACGTGCCTACTCCGTGCTCGGCCGTCGCGATGACGCACTCGCGGCACTCGAACGGGCGCGGGCGGCCATGGCGGGAGAGGCGCCGTCGCTCGAAGCCCTCGGCACGCTTGCGCGATCGCTGGGGCTCGCATCATGACCCGCCGCCGCCGCAGAGGGATCATGATCGCAGGCGCGCTTGCCGTTCTGGCCGTCGCCGTTGGCCTCGTGCTCATGGCGCTCAGCGAATCGATCGTCTTCTTCCACATGCCGAGCGACATCAAGGCCAAGGCCATTCCCGAAGGTCAGCGCATTCGTCTCGGTGGTCTCGTCGCCGCCGGCAGCGTCAAGCGCGGCCAGGGCACGGACGTCGAGTTCGCGATTACCGACACGGCCGAGCAGATCACCGTGCGCTATCGCGGCGTGCTCCCGGATCTCTTCCGCGAGGGGCAGGGCGTGGTGACCGAAGGCAAGCTCGAAGCGGGCCGCATCTTCCGCGCGGATACCGTGCTTGCGAAGCACGACGAGACCTACATGCCGCCCGAGGTTGCCAAGGCCCTCAAGGAAAAGGGTCTCTGGCAGCATGGGACCCCACCGCCGGCCGTCACGGTCCCGCAGCCGGCCGCGGAGAAGAAGTGATGCGAGGGTTTGCCCGCCCATGATCGTCGAGCTTGGTCACTTCGCGCTGGTGCTCGCCTTCCTCGTCTGCCTCGTGCAGATGGTTCTGCCCATGTGGGGCGCGCGGGTCGGCGATGACCGTCTCATGGGTGTTGCGGAGCCGGCAGCGCTCGCTCAGCTTGGCCTGCTCATCGTTGCCTTCGCCGCACTGACGCACGCCTATGTCGTCAGCGACTTCTCGGTCGCGAACGTGTACGCGAACTCGCATTCGACGAAACCGCTCATCTATCGCATCTCGGGCGTGTGGGGGAACCACGAGGGCTCGATGCTGCTCTGGGTGCTCATCCTCGCGCTCTTCGGTGCCGCGGTTGCCGCATTTGGCACCAACCTGCCGGCGACGTTGCGCGCCAACGTGCTGAGCGTGCAGGCTTCGATCGCGCTCGCCTTTCTGCTCTTCATTCTGCTGACGTCGAATCCCTTCGCACGTCTCGATCCCGTGCCGGCCGAAGGCCGCGGCCTCAATCCGATCCTGCAGGACCCTGCCCTCGCCTTCCATCCGCCTTTCCTCTATGCGGGCTATGTCGGCTTCTCCATGGCCTACTCGTTCGCCATTGCGGGCCTGATCGAGGGGCGCACGGATGCCGCATGGGCGCGCTGGGTCAGACCCTGGACGCTCGCCGCCTGGATGTTCCTCACGGTCGGCATCGCCATGGGCTCGTGGTGGGCCTACTACGAGCTCGGCTGGGGCGGCTGGTGGTTCTGGGACCCGGTCGAGAACGCGTCCTTCATGCCATGGCTCGCTGGCACCGCGCTTCTGCATTCGGCCGTCGTCATGGAGAAGCGGGAGGCGCTCAAGGTCTGGACCATCCTGCTCGCGATCCTCACGTTCTCGCTCTCGCTCATGGGCGCATTCCTCGTGCGCTCGGGCGTCCTCTCCTCGGTGCACGCCTTTGCCGTCGATCCCAAGCGCGGCGTGTTCATCCTAGCGATCCTGATGGTCTTCATCGGCGGTGGTCTCACGCTCTATGCCTGGCGCGCGCCGAGCCTGCGTCAGGGTGGTATCTTCGCGCCCTTGAGCCGCGAGGGCGGTCTCGTCCTCAACAACGTGCTGCTCACGACCGCGACCGGCACCGTGCTCGTCGGCACGCTCTATCCGCTCGCCCTCGAGTCCATCAACGGCGCCAAGATTTCCGTCGGTGCGCCTTACTTCAACGCGACCTTCGTGCCGCTCATGGTGCCGCTGCTGCTCGCCTTGCCCTTCGGGCCGCTACTCGCATGGAAACGTGGTGATGTCTACGCAGCCTTGCAGCGTCTCATGGTTGCCGGGCTGCTGGCGATCGGTGCCATCGTCCTCGTATTCGCGCTCGTCGAGAGAGGCCCGTGGCTCGCACCCTTCGCCATAGCGCTTGGGGTGTGGGTCATTGCGGGCGCGATCAGCGAGCTGCTGTTCCGCGTCCGCGTTGGTAATGCGGATGTCGCGGAGATCCTGCGCCGCCTCAGGAATCTGCCGCGCTCGGTCTACGGCACGGCTATCGCGCACGCCGGCGTTGGCGTCATGGTGATCGGTATTACCGCGACGAGCGCGTGGCAGAGCGAGACGATCCTCACCATGCGCCCCGGCGAGACGACGCGCATCGCTGGCTACGAGATCAATTTCAAGGGTGTGGCGCCGTCCGACGGGCCGAACTACCGCGAGGTCATCGGCCTCATGCAGGTGTCGCAGGGCGGAAGCCGCATCGTCGAGCTCGCGCCCTCGAAGCGCCAGTACAATGCGCCGCCCCAGGCGACCAGCGAGGCGGGCATCCACGTTGCGCTTATGGGCGATCTCTATGTCGTGCTCGGCGATGAGGCCGGTGACGGCGCCTGGTCGGTGCGGCTCTACTTCAATCCGCTCGTGCGCCTCATCTGGATCGGCGCCGTCATCATGTTCATTGGCGGCGCGCTCTCGCTGAGCGACCGGCGCCTGCGGGTTGGCGCACCGCGTCGCGTTCGCCGGCCGACGCACGCACCGGCACCGGCGGAGTGAGGACCATGTGGAACGCTGTGCGTGTCCTGCTCCTGCTCGCCCTCCTCATGCCGGGGGCGGCGTGTGCCGTGCAGCCGGACGAGGTGCTCAAGGATCCTGCCCTCGAGGGACGCGCGCGCGCGCTCTCGGCGCAGTTGCGTTGCCTCGTCTGTCAGAACCAGTCGATCGACGATTCCGATGCGCCGCTCGCCCGCGACCTGCGCCTGATCGTGCGCGAGCGTCTCGTCGCCGGCGACAGCGATGCCGAGGTCACGCGTTTTCTCGTCGCGCGCTATGGCGAGTTCGTGCTCTTGCGTCCACCCTTCGCCATGCACACGCTCCTGCTCTGGCTGACACCGCTGCTGTTGCTCGCAGCCGCCGCGGCCGGGATCGGCTGGCGGCTTGCCACGGCCGGGAGCCAGCCACCCGCGTCCGCGCCCCTCACCACCGACGAGCAGCGCCGTCTCGCCGCTCTGTTGAAGGCGTCGCCACCCGAGAAATGAGCGTTAAATCGGGTGCTTGTCTGGACATGGATTGCAAATATTGCCACTTGCGAATATTAGTCGTGGAGGGCCGGTTCCACCCGGCCGCCGCGAAAGGGCATCAAGGATCATGTCCATGGACGCACTCGCGAAGGAGGCGCCGGATGGCGATGCGCTGCCGGCCGGCGAGGTGCTGAATTCCATGCGCTGGGCCGCCGAGGAGGCCGCCGGCGTGCTGCGCTCGATCGGCAGTCCCTATCGGCTGATGATCCTCTGCCTCCTCGTCGAGCGTGAGAAGACAGTGACCGAGATCTGCGACGCCATCGGCGCGCGCCAGAGCCTCACCTCGCAGCACCTGACCCGCCTGCGCCTCGATGGTCTCGTCAAGGCCGAGCGCCGCGGCCACTTCGCCTACTACTCGCTCACCGATACCGTGGCGAAGGAGATCGTCGCCACGCTCTACCGCCACTACTGCGCCAAGGGCATGCTGCCGGAGAAGGAATGAGGCGTTCGATATCGAGACTGGGCGAAATCCACCTCGCGGCCGGTGCACTCGGATTGATGCTCGCGGTCCCCTTAGCCGCGAGCGATGTGAAGAAGATCGCCTACGGTCGCCATCTTTCCGGCGAATGCAGCGCCTGCCACCGCATCGACGGCGTCGACAACGGCATTCCCTCGATCACCGGCCGTGATCCCGAGGAGTTCACCGATACGCTCGAGTTCTATCGCAGTGGCGCGCGCAACAATCCCGCCATGGTTTCTGTCGCACAGTCGCTCGACGAGGCGCAGATCGAGGCGCTTGCGGCCTACTACGCCTCGCTTCCCAAAAGTCACGTGCGCAAGAAGTGAGCGGGAGCACCACGCTGCGCTCCCGCCTTCAGATACTTCTCAGCCCTTGACACCCGCATCGGCGAGCTTGCCGCCAGAGGCTGCGAGCTTCTCGATGAGCGGCGCGATCGTCCAGCGCTTGCCGTGGCGCGCCTCGTAGGCCTTGATCTTCTCGGCGACCTTCGCGAGGCCCATCTCTTCGATCTGCCACATGGGCCCGCCCCGCCAGCCAGGAAAGCCATAGCCATTGAGGTAGATCGTATCGATGTCGGACGCTCGGAGCGCGACGCCCTCCTCGAGGATCTTCGCACCCTCGTTGGCGAGCCGCAGGAGGCAACGCTCGACGATTTCATCCGCGCCGGGCTTGCGGTTGGACAGTCCTTGCGCGGCGGCTTCCTTCGCGAACATCTCCTCGATCTTCGGATCGCTCTGACGCTTGCGGTCGGCGCCATAGGTATAGTAGCCCGCGCCCGTCTTCTGGCCGTGGCGGCCCATTTCCACGATCGCATCCGTCACGCGATAGAGCTTGGCGCGTTCGGGCGTCAACGTGTGCTCCTTGCGGATGCGATAGCCGACATCGAGGCCGGCCATGTCCATCATCGCATTCGGCCCCATGGCGAGGCCCCAGGCCTCGAGCGCACCGTCGATATCGGCGGGTGTCGCGCCTTCGAGCAGCATGGCTTGCGACTCTTCGAGATACGCCTCGATCATGCGATTGCCGATGAAGCCGAAGCACACGCCCGAGACGACGCCGACTTTGCCGATGCGCCGAGCGATGGCCATCGCGGTTGCCAGCGTGTCCTTCGCGGTCTTCTTGCCGCGCACGATCTCGAGGAGTCGCATGATGTTGGCCGGCGAGAAGAAGTGCATGCCGAGCACATCCTGCGGCCGCTTGGTAGCTGACGCGATCTCGTCCACGTCGAGCGTCGAGGTATTGCTGGCGAGCACCGCGCCGGGCTTCGCGACGGCGTCCAGCTTCGCGAAGATCTCCTTCTTCAGGGCCATGTTCTCGAAGACTGCTTCGATGATCAGGTCGGCATTCATGAGCGCCTTCAGATCGAGCGAGGTCGTGAGATTGGCAAGGCGCTTCTGTCCTTCCTCGGCGGAGAGGCGTCCGCGCTGCACGTTGCTCTCGATGGTCTCGCGCACGCGCTTGGCACCCTGGTCGAGCGCACCCTGGTTCGCTTCGACGATCGTCACCGGGAAACCGGCATTGAGGAAGGCAAGGCCGATGCCAGTACCCATGGTGCCGGCACCGAGAATGCCGACCGTCTTGACGTCGCGCGGCGTCACGTCCTTGCCGATGTCTGGAATATTCGCGGCCTGTCGCTCGGCGAAGAAGGCATACTGCAGCGCCCGCGCATAGGGCTTGCCCGCGAGCTCCAGGAACAGCTCGCGCTCGCGCGCGACGCCCGCTTTGTAGTCCGAGCCGACGGCTGCCTCGACGGCCGCGATGCAATTCTTGGCGGCCATGGGGCCTGAAGGATGACGTGCGACCGAAGCGCGCTTCTTCGCGAAGAGATCGGCGGGCACGCTCGCGGGGTCGATGCGCTTGGCGCTGCCCGGCCGCGGACCCTTGCCCGCCGCGACCAGCTCGCGTGCGAAGGCGATCGCGCCCTCTACCACGTCACCCTCGACGAATCGGTCGACGAGGCCGACCTTCGCCGCCTTCTCGGCATTGATGGGATTGCCCGAAACGATCATGTCGAGCGCCGCCTCGACGCCGATGATGCGCGGCAGACGCTGCGTGCCGCCAGCGCCGGGCAGAATGCCGATCTTGACCTCGGGAAGCCCGAGCTGGTTCGCCGCCTTGCTCGCGACGCGATAGTGGCAGCCGAGCGCGACCTCGAGCCCGCCGCCGAGCGCGAGGCCGTTTAGCGCCGCAACCACCGGCTTCGGCGATGCTTCCATCGTGTCGATGACTTCGCCGAGGCCCGGCGGCTTCGGTCCTGAGCGGAACTCGGTGATATCGGCACCAGCGGAGAACGCGCGGCCGTCGCCGGTAACCACGATGGCCTTGATGGTGGGATCGGCATTGGCGGCAGCGATGCCGTCCTGAATGCCCTGCCGCACGCCCTGGGCGAGTGCGTTGACCGGCGGGTGCGCGAGACGGATGACGGCGATGTCACCCGATTTGGTCAGGGTCGCGGTGGCCATAAGGGTGTCCTCCTCTGGGATGCGGCTGCGAAGGGGCTCAGCGCGGCGTTCGGGCCGCTTGGATTTGCGGGCGGCGGCGTCTAACGTTGGCGCATAACAATTCCGGGAGAAAGGCGCCATGCTCAAGGGGCAGATGATGGACCAGCCGTTGCTGGTCTCGCGGCTGATCGACTTCGCAGCCGAGGTTCATGGGACGGGGACCATTGTCACCTCGACCGTCGAGGGCGGCCTCCATCGCTACACCTACGCTCAGGCGCGTCCGCGCATCGCCCAGCTCGCCAATGCGCTTCTGAAGCTCGGCGTCAAGCCTGGCGACCGGGTCGCGACGCTGGCGTGGAATACGTACCGGCATTTCGAGCTCTACTACGCGATCTCCGGCATCGGCGCAGTCTGTCATACGATCAACCCGCGTCTTGCGCCCGATCAGATGAGCTACATCGTCAATCATGCGCAGGACAAGCTCCTTTTCTTCGATCTGACCTTCGCCCCGCTCATCGCCAAGCTGGCGCCCGCGTTCCGTCCGATCGGAACCTACGTCGCCCTGACCGACCGGGCGCACATGCCGGCCGATGCGCCCGTCCAGAACCTGCTCTGCTACGAGGAACTGCTCGAGACCGGATCGCCCGAAATCGAATGGCCGGAGATGGACGAGCATTCGGCTTGCGCGCTCTGCTATACGTCCGGCACCACGGGCGATCCCAAGGGTTCGCTCTACTCGAACCGCTCGACGGTGCTGCACACACTCTTCACGCTGGCCTGCGTGAGCTCGCCCTTCGGCGTCAGGAAGCCCGTGCTGCCGGTCGTGCCACTCTTTCACGCCAATGCCTGGGGCCTTCCCTATGCGGCGGCGATCGCCGGCAACCCGATCGTGTTCCCGGGAGCGCGGCTCGATGGCGCGAGCCTCTTCGATCTCATGGAGGGCGAGAGCGTCTACTCCTCCTGGGGCGTGCCGACCGTATGGCTCGGCCTTATTTCCGAGATGAAGCAGCGCGGGCGCAAGCCGCGCAACCTCACCGAGGTGATCGTCGGCGGATCGGCGCCGCCCCCCGCCATGATCGAGACCTTCGAGCGCGATTTCGACATCCGCGTCCTGCACGGCTGGGGCATGACGGAGATGAGCCCGATCGGCACATTCACGCCACAGCGCGCCAACGATCCCGCGCTTTCGATCGAGGAGCGGGTCAGAGTGAAATCCATCCAGGGCCAGCGCATGTTCGGCGTCGACCTCAAGATCGTGGACGAGGACGGCAAGCGCTTGCCCCACGACGGCAAGGCGAGCGGCGAGCTTTTCGTGCGCGGCAATGCAATCGTGAACGGCTACTTCAACAACGAGGCCGCGACGGCGGCGGCGCTCGACAGCGAGGGCTGGTTCGGAACGGGCGACGTGGCGCGCATCAGCCCGAACGCTTTTCTGACGATCGTCGATCGCACCAAGGACATGGTGAAGTCGGGCGGCGAGTGGATCAGCTCGATCGATGTCGAGAACACCGTCATGAGCTGTCCGGGCGTTGCCAATGCGGCGGTGATTGGCGTGCCGCATCCGAAATGGACGGAGCGGCCGGTGCTGGTCGTGGTGAAGGCGCCGGGCGCCGACGTGACCAAGGAGGCGATCCTCGCGCACATTGCGGGCAAACTGGCGACCTGGCAGGTGCCCGACGACGTGATCTTCGCGGAAGCGCTGCCCATGACGGCGACGGGCAAGGTCTCGAAGCGCGAACTCCGGGCCACCTACGGATCGCACGTGCTGCCGGGATAGAGCAGCAGCCGCGAGGTTGGCATGATCCCCTCTCCCCGCTCTTGCGGGGAGAGGGTTAGGGTGAGGGGCGGCGGCAAACGCAAACGTCGCGCAAGTCTCCGCCCCTCATCCTAACCTTCTCCCCGTAAAGCACGGGGAGAAGGGACACTGGTGCCGCCGCGACAAGCTCCAAGTCAATAAAAGACGGGGGTGTGGGGGTATCCCGCGCGGGTCAGCAGGGCCTGCGGCCCTGCTGGCGTCGCAGACGCGAACGGCACAACAGCGGAATAGGCCAATACCCACAGGCGAGTAATCTCGCGCCCCAACAAAAGCCATGTTCCTGCCGCCATGGGCACGCAGGGTAAGAGCGTGATTCGGCTCATGGGATAATGGCGGACGCGAACTTGGCGAAGGGCGGCTCTGGGTGGCGCGGATTGCGGCTTGCGGCCTGCATCGTGCTGCTTTCGGCGCCTGCGCTCGGCGACACGCCGAAAGGTACGCCGCCCGCGCCCATGATGCAGCTCGGCGTGGAGCCGGTGCATCAGCGCGTGATGGATGCTGCGCGGCAGGCGGGCGCACAGCTCGCCGAAGCGTATCGGCGATCGCCCGTGCTGGGGATGGGGCTCGCGCTTGCCGGTGCGGTGCCGCTGCTCGCCGGGCTGTTCGCGATCGGACGTGCACTGCGCCGCCGCGCCGTGCGCGGTGAGCGCGACGAGCCATCGAAGACGGCGCCGGCACGGAGTGGCGGCAAGCCCTGGATCGACATCGGCGAGGGCGCTAACGCCGTACCGGTCGCCTTCACGGGCGAGCTTCTGCGCATCGGCCGGCACAGCGACAATGACATCGCGCTCGAGCACGTGTCCGTGCATCGCCACCACGCACTCATCCAGCGCACGCCTGACGATGAATTCGTTCTCATGGACCTGACGGCGGGCACGGGCAATCAGCCCCTGATCAATGGCCGTCCGGTCTCGCGCGTGACGCTGAGCGACGGCGATCGCATCGCGCTCGGCGAAATGATCCTGACTTTCCATCTCGGCGCGGAGGTGCCGGCTGCCGTCATGCGGCCGGAAGCACCCCTGCCGCCCACCCCATCCCAGAGGGAGATGATCGATGACGAACGAGACACCGGCGACGGGATCGCCGGACGGGCCGCCGACGGGATCGAAACGCGCCGCATCAGTCCGCCCGGCCGGGTCGCTGCGCGAAGCGCTCATCGCAGCCGGTCGTGACGATGCCCGCGTGACGCAGATCACCGAGCGCAGCGCGCCGCCTGCCGAGACGACCGTCCGCGTGCCGCCGCCGTTGCCCGCAGTGCCGGCGCCCGCTGCACCAGCCGCCGCAGAACCGCCCCGTGCGATCGCGGCGCGGCCCGTTCCTCGTCCGGCGAACGTTCATGTCGAGGTCGAGGCGCCGGCCGCGACCGGCGATCCGATCTCCACGCCGCCGCGCACCCAGCTCGTGCGCGGGCGGTCGGCCGTCAAGCGCACGGAATTCCACCAGGATCCGGTGGTCGGTTGGCTGGTGATCGTCGGAGGCCCCGGCCTCGGCGCCTTCCGGCCGATCTACGAGGGCAACAACACGATCGGCCGGGCACCCTCACAGCGCATTCCGCTCAATTTCGGCGATGAGGCCATTTCGGGCGAGGAGCAGGCCTATCTCCGGTACGACTCCGCCGATCGGAAATTCCTGCTCGTGCCGAACCTTGCGAAGACCATCTTTGTCGCGGTGTACGAGCGATAGCCGACGAGCGCGGTCGAACTCTCGGCCATGGACCTGATCACAGTCGGGCGCACGCAGCTTGCTTTCGTGCCCTTCTGCGGGCTGGATTTCGACTGGTCGGAGCTCAACGAGCTGAAGGGTTGAGCGCAGGCCTCGGCGAAGGCTGCCACGACTGGCTCAACCTCGGCGTGAAGCCCTTGACGCTCCGGACCGGGGCTCCCAGGAAGGTGGAAGCCGCCGGGTGCGTTGGCTCGGTTGGGTGCCGGGAGAAGG
>CAUJKI010000380.1 GCA_963205015.1 Pseudomonadota bacterium | reverse complement strand
CTGGAGCGCAATCGAAGGCGCTCGCCTTCATCGTACTCGGTCTGATCTTCGTTACGACGGGCACGATCGTGTGCCTGCTGATCGCGTGGTTCACCGCCCGCGCCGCGAGCGTACTCGGTGCCGGTAGCGCCCTGCGCACATGGATGGAGCGCGCGCTCGGCGGGCTCTTCGTCCTGCTCGGCGTGCGGCTGGCCTTCCTGCAGCGGAGCCTTTGAGCATGAGCAAGCCCATTCTCATTGTCGGCGGTGGTCCGGCGGGCCTCGCGGCAGCACATGCACTGTCGAGCGTCGGCCGCCGGTCCGTGCTCGTTGAGAAGACCGCTATTCTTGGCGGCGCGCCGATCCACTCGGGCTACGCGAAGCTCGTGCCTTCGGGACGCTGGGCCAAGGATGCGATCGGCAGCATGGTCGCGCGCGTCGAGAGCAATCCGGCGGTGGCGCGTAAGCTCGGTACGACAGTTGCGCGATTCTCCGGCACGCCAGGCAATTTCATCGCCGATCTCTCGGACGGCAGCCGGCACGAGGTCGGCGCGGCGATCCTGACCACCGGTTTCACCCACTTCGACAGCATCAACAAACCCGAGTGGGGCTTCGGCCTGTTCCCGGATGTGGTGACCACGACGCAGGTCGAGCAGATGATCTCGTCCGGCAAGGGCGTGCGCTGCCTCTCGGACGGCCGCAAGCCGAAGCGCGTCGCTATCCTTCTGTGCGTCGGCTCGCGCGATCGACAGATCGGTCGCGAGTGGTGCTCGAAGATCTGCTGCACGGTGTCGGCGAACCTCGCCATGGAGATACGCGAGGAGCTGCCCGACTGCCACGTGTACATCTACTACATGGATATCCGCACGTTCGGGCACTACGAGACGGACTACTACTGGCGCAGCCAGGAGGAGTTCAAGGTCAAGTACATCAAGGCGCGCATCGCCGAGGTGACGGGCGACGGCCGCCAGCTCATCGTCAAGGGCGAGGATACGCTCGTGAAGCGGCCGATCACCATTCCCTTCGACATGGTCGTGCACGCGATCGGCATGGACCCGAACGTCGACAACATGACAATCTCCGCGGTGTTCGGCGTCGAGCTGCACAAGCACGGCTACATCGCGCGCAAGGATACGTACGGCATCATGGGCGCTACCTCGCAGCCGGGCGTGTTCGTGGCCGGTGCCGCCATTGGGCCCGAGACGATCGACGACTCGATCGCGCAGGCCAATGCGGCTGCGCTCTCTGCCCTGGCGGCGGCCGAAGGGCGCAGCCTCGCAGCGGCGGAGTGAGGGCGGGTCGGATGATCGTCACGCGCAACCGGACCGAGCCCTATGCCGTCGAGTTCAGCGACGGCAAGCATATCGGATTGGCCGACGCGATCACTGCCGATGGCGGGCGCGAAGCCGGCTTCAAGCCCTTTGCGCTGCTCGAAGCATCCCTTGCGAGCTGCACCGCGATGACCATCCGCATGTATGCTGATCGCCATGGCTGGGCGTTGCCGGGGCTCGAGGTGCGTGTGAAGTACGACCAGTCGCGGCCCGACGCGCCCGTGCTGCGCTATGATGTGGATTTTGGCGTGGCCGATCTTGCGCCGGATATCCGCGAGCGGCTGATGCACGTCGCCACCGCCTGTCCCGTCCACAAGGCGCTCTCGAAGCCGATGACGATTGAGCACAGCGAGCTGGTGGTGTGATGGTCGCGCAGGCTCACATCAAGTCGACGGAGGGTGCGCACGCTGCGCGCCCCGTATTGCATCTTTCCGGCGCGAAGCTGCGCCTCGCACTCGAAGCGCTGATCCGCGCTGCCGAACCGATCGGCGGCATTGAGCGGTTTGCTGCTGCTGTGAAGCTCAAGTCCGACGTGCTGCAGGATCGCCTGGCCCATGGCAAGGCTGCGCACATCGAGCGCGAGGCCTTCGAAGACATCACCATATTGATGGCGACCGTGCGCCGCCGCATCGCGGGGCTGATCGATACGGCCGGCTGGCCGCGCGTGCGGGAGGCCATATCGATCCTGCTGAACGAAGCGCATGTGCCGGGCACGGCGGATGCTCGCATGGCCGTCTTCGTGAAGTCCTTTGCCGAGGACAGAGCCAATCGCTTTGTGCGCGATCTCGCCTCGGAATTGCTGCACGGTGTCTATCCCGAGCACTATCCGCTCATGCATCGCTGGGTGTGGGATGCGCGTGCGAACACGGGTGTGTTGCGCGAGATCTGGCATGATCCCGCCGCGGGCGACGATGTCGATCATATCGTCATCGACGTGCCGGATGGGCATGAGACCTTCCTCGTGCTGCGCGAGGAGCTTTCGCAGTTCCTCTCCGACAACGGCATGTTCCGCGACATGCTTTGGTACGTCGACCTGCTGCAGGCACAGATCTACGGCGACTACATCAATGCCCAGGGTGGGGCCTACCTGAAGACGGACTTCTCGGCTCAGGCGGATCCCCTGGAACATACCCGCCGCATTCTCGGCCTCGATCGCATTGCGAAGCGGCGCGGGCGCGCGATCGATGGCGACGCGCTTGCATTCGACACCATCAAAGCGCTGAACTGAGGCCGGACCGATGCCCATTCACGAGAAATCGCTCATCCGGCCCGAGAACTTGAAGACACACGACAGCCTCGTGATCGAAGGCGTTGATGTCTCCGGCCACTGGTCGACCTTCATCGAGCCGCGCGTCGTCACCGACTACAACGAGAACCTCGAGGACGAGATCGCCGCGATGCCTGGCGGCGACAAGATCCACCGCTGTTGGCAGTGCGGCTCCTGCACCAACGCCTGCACGGTCAACGCGATCGAGCCGCGCTTCAATCCGCGCTACTGGATATACCTGATCCGGACCGGCATGGAGGCCGAGCTTCTGCGCGACAAGGATATCATCTGGCAGTGCGTGTCCTGCCACAAGTGCACGCACATCTGCCCGCGCGACGTCGAGCCGGAAGGCGTCATGAAGGCGACGGCGCACTGGCTGACCATGAAAGGCTACACGCCTCCCTCGCCCTCGCACATCTTCGACGAGGAGTTCACGCACCAGATCGTCAGGCGCGGACGCATCGAGGACACCGAGGTCCTCCACAACTTCCTGCGCAAGACGAAGCAGCCGCTTCTTCAGGACTGGCTGACGGCCATCGCGTTCGCAATCGGCAAGCGCCTGCCGGTGAAGTGGGGGCTGAAGATGGCCTGGGCGCAGATCTTCAAGCCGCGAACGCGCGGCTGGGACAAGGCCCGCGTCGCGCTCGAAGCGTACATCCACGAGGTCGAGAGCGAGCGCAAGGCCGTGATCGAAAGCCATGGTAGGCCGCCACAACAGGCCCGTGCGCCCATGCGCGAAGCAGCGGAGTGACGGCGATGCTGTTCATGATCATCGAGCGCTTCAAGGACTGCAATCCGAAGCCGATCTATCAGCATCTGCGCGACAAGGGCCGCGGGCTTCCGGACGGCCTCAAGTATATCGATAGCTGGATCGAGCCGAATTTCGACCGGTGCTTCCAGCTCATGGAGTGCGACGACGCGCGGCTGCTGCAGGAATGGGCCTTGCACTGGGGCGATCTCGCATCCTTTGAGATCGTGCCGGTTGTGCCGTCGAAGCAAACGCGCGAGCTTGTCGAGAGCAAGCTCGCCGCCGGGGAGTGAGACATGGTCGACATCACCGACAAGGCGAAGAAGTACGCGAGCGTCGGCTACTATCCGGGTTGTGCGCTCGAAGGTACGGGCAACGGCTATGACGTCTCGACGCGCGCCATCGCGAAGAAGCTCGGTCTTGGTCTGCGCGAGGTCTCGAACTGGAACTGCTGCGGGGCGATGGAGGTCAAGAACGTCGACCCCAAGATCCAGACGTATCTCTCCGCGCGCGTGCTGTCGCAGGCCGTCAACGAGGATCGCATGGATGTCGTCATGGCACCGTGCAATGGCTGCTACCACAATCTCAAGAAGGCCGAGCACGATCTCGCACACGATCCGAAAGCGATCGAGGTCGTCGAGAAGCTGAGCACGAAGGCCGGCCACAAGGCGTACAAGGCCGGCGAGGCGGAGACCATCCACGCGCTCGACTGGCTCAAGGCCGCGGTGGGCGAGGAGGGCCTGCGCGAGCGCACCAAGGGCAAGCTCGCGGGCCTGAAGATCGCCAACTACTACGGCTGCATGTACGTGCGCC
Organism: Pseudomonadota bacterium; assembly: GCA_963205015.1. Taxonomy (GTDB): domain Bacteria; phylum Pseudomonadota; class Alphaproteobacteria; order Rhizobiales; family Hyphomicrobiaceae. Next base: position 5,743 of record CAUJKI010000380.1, on the reverse strand, counting down.
CGCGCCACATCTTTCCGGAGAAGGACCAGGGCCCGGATTCGGAGTCGACCAGCCAGCCGCATTTCATGGACGACCTTCTCGCCGCGGCCGGCGCCGAGAACGTAAGCTTCCCGCTGAAGACCGCCTGCTGCGGCGGTGCACACACTCTCTCTGACAGCGATACCTCGACCAAGCTCGTGCTCAATATCCTGCAGGCCGCGGAGGCATCCGGCGCCGAGGTCATCGCGACCGAATGCCCGACCTGTCATACGGGCCTCGAGATGCATCAGGTGCGCGCCGAGAAGCGCTTCGGTAAAAAGACGAACGTGAAGGTGCTCTACTTCACCCAGCTCCTGGGCCTGGCCCTCGGTATCGGCCCGCGTACGCTCGGCATTCACACGAACATCTCGGACGCGATGGACCTTATCATCGAGAAGCGGCTCACATGATAAGCGGAGGCACCACAGAGCGCGATGCCGTGACGGCCCCTAAGTGGGACCGCTACTATGACGAAGAAGGCTATATCTTCGGAACGGCGCCGAACGCGTTCCTGGCAGCCGAGGCACATCGCTTCGCGCCGGCCGGGCGCATTCTCGTGCCGGGCGACGGCGAGGGCCGCAATGGCGTTTGGCTCGCCGGGCAAGGATTTGCCGTGACGAGCGTCGAAGCCTCGGCCGTCGGCGTGGAGAAGGCGCGTGCGCTCGCCGCCGCACGCGGGGTTCGTCTCGATATCCAGAATGCCAATCTCGATGCGTGGCAGTGGCCGATCGCGGCCTTCGATGCCGTTGCCGCGATCTTCGTGCACTTCGAGCCGCGCGTGCGTCAAGCCATGCACCGCCGGATGCTGGCGGCACTCAAGCCGGGCGGCGTAATCCTCCTTGAAGCCTTCACGCCGAAGCACATCGAGAACCGTAAGGCCGGTAGCCGTGGCGGTCCGCCGCCCGAGATGCTGTACACGGGCGCCATGCTGCGCGAGGATTTCACGGGCGCGGATATCGTGGTGCTCCGCGAGGAGGAGGTGGCGCTCGACGAGGGCACCCGGCATCAGGGCCTGGCGCACGTCGTGCGGATGGCGGCGCGGAGGGCGGCATGAGCGGTCAGGCGGCGTATCCGGCATTTGCCGGCATCGAGGAACGTATCGACACCATTGCCGTGGACGGCGGCACCGAGCCGGTGCGGGCCGTCGCCGAGCTGCTGGCCATGGGGGAGCGTGTGCTGGAAGCCTGGGTGCGTGCGCGCGGCGAGGCGCCGACGGAGGCGCGCAAGGAAGGCTTTCGCCTGCTGGCACTGCACCGCCAGGGGGCGCGGGGCGAGCCGTCTTTCAATGCCTGCCGCGAAACCTGCCGCGAACTCGTGTACCACTACAATATGATCACGCTCGCGCCGGATCATCCCGATACCGGGCATCGCCTGACGCTGGCGGCCATGATCGCGCGGCATCTCGTGCTGTTCGTCAGCGGCAAGCTCGAGGTGGCGGGGCTCGGCGAATTCTGCTGCTCCTCCCGGCCGCTCCGCGCAACGGGACATTGAGCCTTGCCTTGCGCGCGGAACCTGAGAATAACGAGCCGCGACGCTCACACCCTGCCGGAGACCTGAAATGCCTGTCGTGAATGGCTGCAACCTCCCGGACCACCTGCTCTACGATGTGGACAACCACATCTGGTTCCAGGAACAGGGCGACGGCACGGTCAAGATCGGCATGACGACGGTGGCGACGGCCATGGCTGGCCAGCTCGTCGCCTTCACGCCGAAGAAGGTCGGGCGCAAGGTCGATGCCGGCAAGAGCTGCGCGACCGTCGAGAGCGGCAAGTGGGTCGGACCAGCCAAATCCGCAGCCGCCGGCGAGGTCGTGGCCATCAACGACGCCCTCGTCGCAGACCCGACGCTGGCCAACTCAGATCCCTACGACAAGGGCTGGTTCATCATCCTGAAGCCCGAGGACTGGGCAGCCGTGAAGCCCGGCCTGACCCTCGGTAGTGCCGTTACGGCGCCCTACGAAGCCAAGATGACAGCCGACGGGTTCTCCGGCTGCACGTGACACCGCGCCGGGTCGCCTTGGGCATGGCTTGGCTATAGAGTGCCGGGCCATGCGTGATGCCAGCGAACAGCCGCCTCAGACGGCCCCCAGGATCGCGGCCGTGGAGGCTGAGAGCTTCGCCGTCGTCTCCGGGCGTGCAGACGCGGGGCTCGTCCTGCTTTGCGACCATGCCGGCAATGCCTTCCCGCCGGAGTACGGCACGCTCGGCCTGCCGGAGCAGCAGCTCCGCCGCCACATTGCCTATGACATCGGTGCTGCGGCCGTCACGCGCGCAGTTGCGGCCGCGCTCGACGTGCCGGCTGTGCTGACGCGCTTCTCGCGCCTGCTGATCGATCCCAATCGCGGCGCCGACGACCCGACGCTTATCATGCGCCTCTCGGACGGTGCCGTGATCCCCGGCAACCGGCATCTTGATGCCGCCGAGCGCGAGCGGCGCACAGCACGCTACTACCGGCCTTATCACAACGCGATAGAGGACGTGATCGAGCGCTGCATTAGCACGGGCGTGCCGCCGTCCATCGTTTCGATCCACAGTTTTACCGAGAGCTGGAAGGGCGTGCCGCGTCCCTGGCACGTCGGCATTCTCTGGGATCGCGATGCACGGCTCTCCGCGCCCATGCTCGATTATTTTCACGCCGACGGCGGCCTCGTCGTCGGCGACAACGAGCCCTACAAAGGGAGCCTCGAAGGCGATTGCCTCTGGCAGCACGCAACGGCTCGCGGGCTCCCCAATGCGCTGATCGAGATTCGCCAGGACCTGATCCGCGATGTCCGGGGGCAGCAGGCGTGGGCAGATCGGATCGTTGCGCTCGTTCATGCGTTGAAAGTTCGGCCGGATATCAATCTCGATCGCATCTGAAGCGGTCATCGGGCAAATGGAGAAGCGAGCCATGGAAAAGTTCGACAAGGCGACAAGCACCGAGCTCGAGGCGGCTGCATTCCGCCGTCTGGTCGAGCACTTGCGCACGCGCAACGACGTGCAGAACATCGACCTCATGAACCTTGCCGGCTTCTGCCGGAACTGCCTCTCGAACTGGTATCAGGAAGCCGCGAGCGCCGCCGGCAAGCCGCTCAGCAAGGACGAGGCGCGCGAGATCGTCTACGGCATGCCTTACAAGGACTGGCAGGCGAAATACCAGAAGGAGGCGACTGCGGAGCAGAAGGCCGCCTTCGAGAAGTCGCACCGTCATTGAGCAAGGCGGATGGAAATGCCGGCTGGGAGTCCCCTCTCCCTGCTTGCGAGGAGAGGGCCAGAGTGAGGGGCGGCGGCAAACGCAGACGTCAGAGTCTGTGCCGCCCCTCACCCGGACCCTCTCCCCATTGAAGGAATGGGGAGAGGGAGAAACACGACATGCCCAAGCCCGTCACGCCCCGCCTGACAGTCGATTGTGTGGCGGTGGATGCCAGGGGGCGTGTTTTGCTCATCCGGCGGAAGAATCCGCCCTACGTCGGGCACTACGCGCTGCCGGGCGGGTTCGTCGATGTCGGCGAGACAATCGAAGATGCCTGCCGGCGCGAGCTTATGGAGGAGACCGGCGTCAAGGCCGGCACGCTGCACCTCGTCGGTGTCTATTCCGATCCGAAGCGCGATCCGCGCTTTCATACGGCTGCGGTCGTCTATCTGACGCGCGTGCGCGCGCCGAAGGCCGTGGCGGGCGATGACGCCGCCGCTGCCGAGTGGGTGGAGGATTGGCGCAAGGCGGAGCTCGCCTTCGATCACGGCCAGATCCTGCGCGATGCCATGCGCCTGCTGAAGCAGAGATCCTGAGAACGGCTACAGACTCGACCAGAGCAGCGTAAGGCCGGCGACGAGCAGGATGGCCAGCACGAGGCGGTCATAGCGGTGATCGTCGAGGCGGCGATAAATGCGCTGGCCGATGAAGGCGCCGATCAGCGTTCCCGGCAGCGCGAATAGGACGGCGCGGCCAAGCTCGGCCGTCACCAGGCCCGCCGCGGCGTGCGCCATCAGCGAGACCGTCAGGATCGTTAGGTTGAAGCCCTGGAAGACCGCGCGGCGCGCATCCTTGCCCCAGTTGCGCAGGCTCGCCCATATCGTGGGCAGGGCCCCCGAAAGGCCGGCAAGTCCCCCGAGAATGCCGCCCGCCAGGCCGATGATGCCGTCAGCAATCTGCCCGCCCCAATGAACGGTCGGACGGAAGCTGCCGAGCAGCATCACCGTGCAGTAGGCCGTCACCACGATGCCGACGCCGAGCTTGACGGTCTGCACCGACACCATCACCAGCAGCCATGTCCCGAGCGGGATGCCGACGAGGCCGCCGACCAGGAAGGGTGCGAGGCGGCGCCAGTCGAGCGCGTGCCAGATCGAGGGGAGCGACTGGAGCTGCGCCACGACCGAACAGACCAGCACCAGCGTCGCCGCAACGGTGACCGGCAGCGCGTGCAGCCAGAGTACGAGCGCTGTCATGCCCGTGCCGAAGCCGGTGAGGCCGTTGACGAGCCCGCCCGCAAAGGCGCCGGCGACAATGAGTAGAATTTCCGCAGTCATGAGGGGCCCGCCGCGTGGTGGGATGAGAGGTCAGCGGGCGTGGCCGCCGTGGCGTGGGGGGAGTGCAGAGATGAGCGCGACGCCGGTGCGGATTTTTCCGCATGGCCGCCCCTGCCATAGCACGATGCGTGAGGGTTCAGCACGTGCGATGAGGCAGGGGCAAGGAAAGAAACATCAGATCTCGACGATCAGTTTGCCGGTGACCTGCCGCTTGTCGAGCGCGGTGATCGCCTCGCCGATCCGCGCGAGTGGGTAGGTCGCGTGGATGTGGGGTTTGAGTCGCCCTTTCGCGCACCAATCCAGAACCTGGATCATGTTGGCGCGGTGCTGCGCGGGCTCGCGCATGATCATCTCGCCCCAGAATACGCCGACCGCGGCGGCGTTTTTGAGCAGATAGAGATTGAGCGGGATTTTCGGTATGGTGCCTGCAGCAAAGCCGATCACGAGCAGGCGCCCGCCCCAGGCGATCGAGCGCAGCGCCGCTTCCGAATAGTCGCCGCCGACACAGTCATAGACGACGTCGACGCCTTTGCCGCCGGTCAACTCGCGCAGACCCGTCTTGAGGTCCGTCGTCGCGTAGTTGAGCAGGTCGTCGGCACCGTGCTCGCCACATATGGCGAGCTTCTCCGCGCTGGAAGCCGCAGCAATCACACGCGCGCCCATGAGCTTGGCGATCTCGACGGCGGCGAGGCCCGCGCCACCTGAGGCGCCAAGCACGGCGACGCTCTCGCCGGCCCTGAGCCCGCCGCGGTCCTTGAGGCCGTGCATGGCCGTGCCGTAGGTGACGCTGATGCCCGCTGCGGCGGCATCGCTCACGCCCTCGGGGATCGGGATCAGGAGCTTTGCCTGCACTGCGACCTTCTCGCGTGCGCCGCCCCAGGCGATGTAGCCGCACACGCGCTGACCCGGCTTCAGGTCTCCGGCGCCCGGCCCCACGGCCTCGACCACGCCCGCGATCTCGGCCGCTGGCGAGAAGGGCAGTTCCGGCTTGAACTGATATTTGCCGCGCGTGATCAGCGTATCGAGGAAGTTGAGGGCGGCCGCGCGCACCCGTACCACGACCTCGTCAGGCCCGGGTACCGGGTCCGCGATCTCTTCGATCACGATGGCCTCGGGTCCGTCCAGCGACTTGCACAGGGCGGCCTTCATGTGACACCTCCTCAGCGAAACTCAGTGCCCTCCGACCGGGAGCGCCCCAACATGAGTACGACGCCTGCCCT